>NZ_JARVSG010000031.1:0-23418 GCF_030209335.1 Pseudarthrobacter sp. fls2-241-R2A-168 | reverse complement strand
TCACCGCACGCTGCATCCAGGGCATCACCGCCAACACCGACCACCTCCGCCAAACCGTAGAACAATCCATCGGCCTGGTCACCGCCCTCAACCCCCACCTCGGCTACACCACCGCCACCGCCATCGCCCAGGAAGCACTCGCCACCGGCAAAGGCGTCGCCGAACTCGTCCTCGAACACGGACTCCTCACCCACACCCAACTCCAGGAACTCCTCAGCCCCGAACGCCTCGCCAACCTCACCAAATAGCCACCGGCAGTTGAGCCAAACCCAAACCCGGTTTCGACAAGCTCAACCACCAGGCAGCACACCCTCCCCACCCGATCCCGAACAGGGGCACATTGACGTGCCCGCATTCCGGGCCGGGCAAAGAAAAACGGCACTCGATGACGAGGACCGTTCCGCTACCGGGCCGCCAGCCCGGCCTGAACCAAAGGATTGAGCATGAAGAACAAATCAACCATGTGGATACTGGCAGCGCTCGTGGTCGGAATCGCCAGCGGCCTGCTGTTCCACTGGCTGCTTCCGGACGGGCCGCGCGGATCCGTTGTGTCGGTCCTGGACACCGTGACGCACATGTTCCTCAACCTGATCAAGATGATCATTGCGCCGCTGATCTTCGCCACCCTGGTTTCGGGCATCGCAGGAGCCGCGAAATCCGCCGGCGTGGGAAAGCTCTTCGGCCGCTCCATGGTCTGGTTCCTGTCCGCCTCGGTCCTGGTGGGAGCCTTCGGCTTCATCACAGCCCATGTGCTCAACGTTGGACATGGCCTGAACCTGGTACCCGGCGGCGACGCAGGCATGGAAACCAAGCCCCTTGACTACGCGGAATTCGTCACCCACATCATTCCCACCAGCGTTTTCGCTGCCCTGACAGCCAACAACCCCCTCCAGATCCTGGTGTTCGGCGCACTGTTCGGGATTGCCCTGCTGAATTTGCGCAAGCGGGGGCGGTCCTCGATCGCCGACGCGATCGACGAGCTGATGGGCGTGATGCTCAAGGTCACCGGGTACGTCATGAAGGCGGCTCCCGTAGGCGTCTTCGCCGGCATCGCGGCAGCCTTTACCGCCCAGGGACTCGATGCCTTTGCCACGTACGCCTCGTTCATCGGCGGGTTCTACCTGTCACTGTCCGCCCTTTGGGTGGTGATGATCGCCGTTGCCGTGGCCTTCCTCGGCAAGTCCGCCTTCCGCCTGGTCCGCCTCGTCCGCGAACCCATGGTGATCGCATTCGCCACCTCAAGCAGCGAAGCCGCCCTGCCCAAGCTCATCGACGGCCTCACCAGGTTCGGGATTGCCAAGCGCACCACGGGCTTTGTCCTGCCCCTCGGCTACTCGTTCAACGTTGACGGTTCCATGATGTACATGACGTTCGCGTCGGTCTTCCTTCTCAACGCGTACGGCATCGACATGGACCTTGGCCAGCAGATTGCGATGACCGCCATGCTCCTGCTCAGCAGCAAAGGCATGGCCGGTGTGCCGCGCGGCTCACTCGTGGTGGTTGCCGCCGTCGTGCCTGCCTTCGGTATCCCCGCAGCCGGCATCGGCGTCCTGCTGGTCATCGACCAGCTCCTGGACATGGGCCGCACCGCCACCAACATCCTGGGCAACGCCATCGCCACCGCCGTCATAGGCCGGAACCATGACCGCGCCCCCTCGGCCACGGACACCAAGGCCATGGACAGCACGACGGCGGAGCCTCCCGCAGGCATCCATCCCACCGACGTGGCGGTCAGGACGCCAGAGCACGCTTCGGTACGGTGAGGGGAGCGCACAATGAGCACTAACCTCCAGACCCGGGCAAGTGCCCTCCACGCCCCCTACCGCCGCAGCCCTGTCAGGTCGATGATCGTCGATTACCTTGCACGCAACGGCGCCAGCAAGGTGGCGGACATCAGCAGTGGAATCTTTGCCTCGCGGGACGCCGTGAGGTACCACTTGGCTGCCCTGGAACGCGCCTCAATGGTCCGCTCCGATATCTCCCCCGGAACCCGGGAGGGCTGCACGCCCTTCTACGCTTTGGCGCCGGACGCAAGTTAACCTCGATGGCTGCCGGCATGGCCGGCAGCCATCCGGCGTCCCCACAAGGGCTGGTTTTACCGTCCGGTTCCCTCCGAAAGGGCCCTTTCGCACCCGCCGCGCAGAATTGATGCGATCTTGCGGGAAACCTTGCCGACCATTGACGTTGCAGGTCCACTCTGGAGCCATCGAACCAACAGAGGCAACGGACCAACCAGCTTGTGGGGAGCAGGAAGTCATGGGACACAAGGCAGTAATTGATGAAGTCACAGCCGTAGCGGGAGTGCTGACGGACAGTCATCCGCTCGACTTCCACACTTTGGGGCTTGCCGGCTGCATCGACCGGCTTACGGTGCCTCTGCGCCAGCACGGGACCGCGGTCCACTGGGACACCCCCCATTGGGGCATCGAGATTCCCGCGGACTGCGCGTCCCTTCTGTACCAGTCGGCACGCGAGGCTCTCAGCAACGCCTACAAGTACTCAGGAGCATCGCACCTTAATGTCCAGCTCGCCGCGGTGGACCACGGGATCCGCCTGGTGGTGTCCGACGACGGCACGGGCTTTGACAGCAAGCTCGCCACGTGCGGCCGTCACCACGGTTATGGCCTCCGGCTGATGTCCGTGGCCGTCCATGAGGCCGGCGGCACCGTGGACATCTCCTCCGCCCCCGGCCGGGGCACCAGCGTGACGGTTACCCTGCCGCTGGACTGAAGACCCGGATGCCCGCCATCGCTGGGACGGCGGGCATCCGTAAACCTGGGTGGCCCTGCTACCGGGAGAGTTTCGCCTCATCCGGTTCCAGGTCGCCAATGTGGCCGGGTGCGTTCGCGGCCAGGACGCGGGCAACAAACGCGCCGTACTCGTCCATGTAGTGGCGCAGGAACTTGGCGGTCCCTTCGTCCTTGACCTCGCCGCCCTCACCGAACACCTCGGCGTTGTAATGGATGTAGGCCTCCGGGGCGTTGAGCTGCGGCGCATCCAGGAAGCTGAGGACGCTGCGGAACGAGGACTGCATCACCGCGGTCCCGATGCTGCCCACCGAGGCGCCGATGATGCCGGTGGGCTTGCGGGCGAACGAGTTGCTCCCCCATGGCCGGGAGCCCCAGTCGATGGCATTTTTGAGGGCGCCGGGAATGGAACGGTTGTACTCCGGGGACACGAACAGGATTCCGTCAGACGCTTCAATGGCCTCTTTGAGGGCGCGGCCTTCGGGCGGAAAATCGGCGTCGTAGTCGTAGCTGTACAGGGGTAGGTCCTTGATGGGAATCTCTGTGAACTCCAGGTCCTCGGGAGCCAGTTTGATCAATGCCTGGGAGAGGACCCGGTTGATGGAGCCGGTAGCGAGGCTCCCCACGAAGTATCCGATCTTGAACGGTGCCATGAGTGTTCCTTCCAATGGCCGGTCAGCGCCGGCCGTCCATGTTCTGATTGGAAAAGGTGCCGCCCGCGGCCGGACGGCGCTTGGTGCCACTGCACCCCTAGTCCAGCACAGAAGGCCGCGCTCGGCCAGAGCCGCCGCGGGTCCTTGACAGGCCGCACCGGGGAGCGCTGAATGATCTGTACCGAAAACCCCCGGCGCGGTCAGGAGCAGTGATGAGCGAAAATCCCCTGCAGGATGAGCGGGTCCATACCGAGGCACCTGCCGAGGGCGATCCCGATGCCGATGCCACGGAAATCAGGGTGCACAGCCAGGATCCCGCCGAAGGACCGGACACCCCGGACGCCACTTCCCCCGGCGATCAATAGCCGGCGCCTCCCGGCCAGCCCTTTGCCCCAACTGGGTCGCATTTAACGCCGTGATTCCGCGTTTTCACAGCGTTAAGTGCGACCCAGTTGGGGTGGTTTACAGGGTGGTGGGCCGGGTCCGGGCGGAGGAGACTGGAACTGCTGATGACCTCAGTTCTTCATCGGATTCGGTTCAGTCAAAGGAGACATGGTGAGCACGAAAGTGGAGAAACGGATTGTGGTCGATGTACCGGCGGGCACCGCCTACAGGCAGTGGACGCGATTCGAAGAGTTCCCGCATTTCATGGCGGGCGTGGACAGCGTGACCCGGGTGGGCAATGACCGCCTGAAGTGGGTGGCCCACATCGCCGGGGTACGCCGGGAATGGGACGCCAAAATCCTTGAGCAGATCCCCGCCCGCCGAGTGGCTTGGGCTGCCCTCGAAGGCGTTACCAACTCCGGCGCGGTCGATTTCAAGGATGCCGGCGGCAACAGGACAGAGCTGGCTTTGACCCTTGAATACAAGCCGGCGGGTGTGGTGGAACGGGTGGGCGACCTGCTCCACGTCGTCGGCCGCCAGGCGGAACACGACCTGAAGCAGTTCAAGGAATTTGTCGAGCGCCAGGGCCGCTCCACGTCTGCCCGGGGCCCGGCGGATTCTTCAAGCGGGCGGCGCCAGGACTATCGGTTTGAGCACCCCTTCGACCAGACCAACGGGCTGGTCGATCTTGAGGGCGAATCGGGCGGAACGGCCGACGGCGAGAACTACAGTGCCGCCGAACGCCGGCAAAGGGAGGAGCACAGCAGGGGCCTTCCGCCAACTCCCGGCGGCTCCGATGTGATGGGCTTCTGACGCCTGCCTCTCCGAACCGGCTCTGGCAACCTCCGCCCTCAAAAGGTATGTTGGTAAGCATGCTGATGATTTTTTACGGAATCATCAGTTTCCGGTGACACAGCGAAGGAGACGTTATGAGCACGAAGGTGGAAAAACGCATTCTGGTGAACGTACCGGTGAGCACGGCTTACAACCAGTGGACCCAGTTCGAGGAATTCCCGCATTTCATGGGCGGCGTCAAGAGCGTGACGCAGCTCAGTGACGACCGGCTGCAGTGGGTAGCCGAGATCGGCGGCGTCCGCAGGCAATGGGAAGCCAAAATCCTGGAGCAGGTCCCGGACCGCAAAGTGGCATGGGCAGCCACCGAAGGCGCCACTAACGCCGGCTCCGTGGACTTCGAGGACGTCGGCGGCGGCCAGACCTCCATCCAGCTGACGCTCGAATACGAGCCCGAAGGAATCATTGAGAAGGTGGGCGACAAGCTCAACGTCGTGGACCGCCAGGCCGAGGCAGACCTGCAGCGGTTCAAGGAATTCATCGAGGACGAGGGCTATGCCAGCGGCGCGTGGCGCGGCAGTGTCAGCTCCGGAGCGCCCGTCGGCACGCCGGGTGTCGAGGATGCGGCAGGATCGCGCGGCGATTCGGGCAAGGCCGGCGTATCCGGCAAGGTAGCTGCAGGCGTGGGCCTGGCAGCGGCAGCAGGCGCGGCTGCAGCAATGGCCGCCGGCACCAACAAGGGCACCACGGAAGCTGCCGACGAAACGGTAACGCCAGTGACCCCCGGGGAGCCCGTCACCGTCACGCCACTGACCACCGACACCACCGCTACCGATGCCCCAAGCACCGGCACCACGGGAACGGGCGCCCTGGGAACCGACACCCTGGGAACAGGCGCCACAACTACAGGCACAACGTCGGCGGCCGGCTCCACCGGTTCAGTGGCGGACCTGGGTGATGACAGGATCGGCCACGCCTTCGACCAGACCAACGGCCTGGTGGACACCACCGGTGAGTCGGACGAGACGCTTGAGGGTGAGAACCTGAGCGCCGGCGAACGGCGCGAGAGCGAGCGCCGGCCGGACGGCGGCCTGCCGCCCGTAGGCGGCAACCTCGGCCAGCACTGACCGCAACCTGACCGCGTGAAGGACGTCCCGGCGTCGGAGGTTACCCGCCGGCCGGGATGTTCACGGGAACAACAAAGCGCCGCCTGCCCTTCCCCCGGGGCGGGCGGCGCTTTGCCGTTACTGCCGTGCCGTTGCTACTTGTCCGTGCCGGCGTAGAAGACCGACGGCGCTGCGGGGGTCTGCATGCCCTCGCCGATGAAGAAGCTCGGGTGCGGCGGCTGGTTGTACGCGACGGCCTCGCGGGCAACGCCCGTCCGGTACATCGGATCGTGCATCAGGGTGCGGAGCCGGACCTCGGTGGGCGAGGTGCTGGTGTAGATCCGCAGCTCCTTGCTGTCCGACGACGGGAACGCCAGTTCCTCGCGCCAGTCACCCAGGAGGTCCGCCTGCACTGACGGGTTGCCCTTGGTGTGGTTGTTGGTCCGTGCGCCCGTGGCGGTCAGGAGCCTGTCGCTGGTCTCGGTTTCCCAGTTCCACTTCGAAATGGTGGGAACCCCAACACCGGCTGCGGCATCGAAATCGTGGTCAACGATTTCGCGGAGCAGGTCGCCGTCCCACCATGCCAGGAAGTTGGCTGCCGGGATCTTCTGCCCGATGAGCTCGCCCTTCGCGGAGCGCAGTTCTCCCACCGGGGAGTTCCAGGCAGCGTCCCCGCCTACAGCCCAGCCTTCAGCGCCGGCGTAGCGCGGGTCGATGTCCCCGGCGGCGCCGCGGCCCGTGTCACGGGTGGCGGGAATGCTCCAGAGGATTTCGCCGGTGGCAGCGTCGCGGAAGGTGGCGCCGCGGTTGCCGCTCTGGCTCATGCTCTCGTGCACCGCGAAGGTTTCCAGGCCAGGGCGGGACGGATCCAGGTCGCTGGTGTGGATGGCGTCGCCGTGGCCGAGCTTGGTGTTGTACAGCGGCTTGCCGTCGTCGTCGATGGCCATGGAGCCGAACACAAACTCGTCCTTGCCGTCCTGGTCCACGTCCGCCACGGAGAGGTTGTGGTTGCCCTGGCCCTTGTACTGGGCGCCGGCGATGTCTGAGTCGAACGTCCAGCGCTTCACCAGTTTGCCGTTCACCAGGTCGTAGGTGACCAGGACGGCGCGGGTGTAGTAGCCGCGGCTGAACATCATGGACGGGTGCTCGCCGTCCAGGTAGGCGACGCCCGCCAGGAAGCGGTCCACGCGGTTGCCGTAGCCGTCACCCCAGGCAGAGACGCTGCCGCGTGGCGGATCGTAGGGAACGGTGTCCATGATGGTGCCGGTGGCGCCGTTGAATACGGTGAGGAATTCCGGGCCGGACAGGACATAGCCGGCGCTGTTCCGGTAGTCCGCCGCAGCATCGCCGATCACGGTTCCGGCCCCGTCCGTGGTGCCGTCCGCCGTCTTCATGGACACCTCAGCCTTGCCGTCACCGTCGAAGTCGTAGGCAAGGACCTGGGTGTAGTGGGCGCCGGCGCGGATGTTGCGGCCCAGGTCGATGCGCCACAGCCTGGTGCCGTCCATCCTGTAGGCGTCAACGTACACGTTGCCCGTGTAGCCGGACTTGGAGTTGTCCTGGGCGTTAGTGGGGTTCCAAAGCTGGATGATCTCGTAGGTGCCGTCGCCGTCCAGGTCAGCGACGCTCGCGTCATTGGCCGTGTAGCTGTACGCCTGCCCCGTTGGGGTGACACCGTCGGCCGGCTTGTCCAGCTTGATCGCGAGGTAGTTCTGGGCCAGCGGCGTGAATTCGGCGCTGAGCTTGTCCTGCCCGTTGCCGTTGCCCACGGTTTTGATGACGTACTTCGACGCCGCCGTACCCGCCGGGTCAACGTAGGTGGTGGTGTCGCGGATGGGCTCGTCGGTGAGCTGGACGCCGTCGCGGATCACATGGAAGCCGACGCTGTCCTTGTCCAGGCCCAGCATGCGCCAGCCTAGGGTGACGCCCTGGTCCGTCAGCACAGCGACCGGTGCGCGGTCCAGGTTCTCCACCTGGCGCTTGAGCTCTGTGCCGGACTGGCCGGGAGCGGTGCCGGGGTTTGCCTGTGCCAGCGGGACGCCGGTAAAGGCGACTGCGGCCGCAGTCAGTGATGCCGCGGCTGCAACCGGGACTGCTTTCCAGGCACTGCCAGCCCGGGATGTGCGGGAACATTTCGAGGGAAAAACCAAAAGAACATCTCCTTTGATGCGTCGGCAGCTGAGTCTGCCGCACGACAGTTGGAACGTTTCACTCCTCGTCGCGGACGAACCTTTCTGGGCGGTTCGGGCGGTGGGAAGCAGGAGGGAAAGCGCTTTCTGCCCTTTAGGTTTATCAGCGGGCCGCAAGAGAGGTCAAGGCTTTTCCGTTACTTAATGGGCGAATTTGTGCCTTTCCCTCGTTACGAACAGCCTCTGGATGACGGCGAAAAGGGGGAGCACGACGGCGGCCTGCCGCCGGGTGCAGAAGGCGGCAGGCCGCCGTCGTACGCTTTTCCAACGCTTTTTATTCCCTGAGCTCCGCTGAAATATCTGCTGAGGAGACGCTGTTGGCGCCGGTATGACAACAATCGGAATCATCGGTGCAGGACATATTGGAAGCGCAGTTGCCCGGAAGGCGGTGGAGCTGGGCTACGACGTAGTCATCAGCAACTCACGCGGGCCCGAGACGCTGGCGGGCCTCGTCGCGGAGCTTGGCCCCAAGGCGCGGGCAGCCACCGCTGCGGAGGCTGCAGCGGCAGGCGATTTCGCCGTGGTCACCGTGCCGCTCAAGAACTACAAGGACGTCCCGGTGGAGCCCCTGGCCGGCAAGATCGTGATCGACACCAACAACTACTACTGGGAGCGGGACGGCCGCGTCCCGGAACTGGACAACGGGGAAGCCACCACCTCGGGGCTGCTCCAGGAGCACCTGCCGGAATCGAAGGTGGCCAAGGGCTTCAACCACATCATGGCGTCCCAGATCACCACGGATGGAACCCCTACGGGCACGGAGAACCGGCGGGCCCTGGCAACGGCCAGCGACTACCCGGAAGCGGCCGAACTGGTGACAAGCCTGTATGACGAGTTCGGTTTCGACACCGTGAACATCGGGCTCCTGGAGGACAGCTGGCGCGTGGAGCGGGACCGGCCCGCCTACGTGGTGCGGCAGAACGCCCAGGAGCTGAAGGACAACCTGGCCAAGGCCACGCGGACCATCTAGCTGCGGACTTCTCCCCCCGCCCGGACCGTTTTCCCGCTTACAGGTCCGGACATAAAACTGGCTGGCAGCAGGCGTTGTGAACCCGCATTTTGGGAACGCCTGCTGCCAGCCAGTTGGTTAACCTAGTCCCACGCCGGGACCAGGACCACGTCATATTGGGTTGCCTGCTGTCCGAATTTCGCGTTGACGGCTGCGAGGGTGTCCCCAAACTTGGCCACCGTTGTGGGGATGTCGAAGTGCTTGCTCTTGATCACGTCTTCAACCTTGAAGGAGGAGAGGTTCCGGGAAAGCTCCAGGCGGCTGATCTGGTTGGCCATGTTCTGGACCGCCCACACGGTGTGGCCCTTAACCAGGATGCCGTCCACAAACTGCAGGTCCGGTCCACTGATCCGGTGGCTCTTTCCCGTCTCGGGATCCACAGTGTAAAGCGCCTGATGCTGTGTGTGCGCGACAATAAGCGTATCCCCGTCCTCGGCGCTGGCGATGCCGTTGAATCCAAACTCGCCTTTATCCAAGGGTTCGGCCGCCTTACCACTCACTTTCAGCGTCTTCACGTCGTCGGAGTCTCCCAGATCGCCATGCTCGCCCAGAGGGACAAAATAAAGTTCCGGCGACGTGGAGTTGGTGAACCAGGCGCCGTCTTCCGTAAGGGTTACGTCGTTGATGAAGCCGGAGGCTAGATCGTATTGCTTTACCGTCTTGCGGGTTTCGGTGTTGTAGACATACGCCTTGCCGGTGGCGCCGCCGGCCACAAAGAGCAGGTCGTTGCTGACATCCGCTTTCATCCCGACGGCCATCCGACCGTCCGGCACGTTAATGAAACGCTTGGCCTTGCTGTCATGGATGTCGCCGCGGTAGATATCGCCAGTGTTCAGGTCCCCGGCATAGAAAGTAGTTCCCTCCCCGGCCGCGATACCCTCGGCGGAGGTGGCGCCGTCGAGCACTATGACGTCGTCGCTGCTGGATGCGGAGGCCGCTGCCGGCAGGGCAAAGGGTAAGAACAGTGCCAGAAGGGCGGTGAATCCCACGGCTGTACGGCGTTGTACTGTTCGGCGCATGATGCTTCCTCGATGTGGATTAATGCGCGGGGCCAATCAGCGGCAGCTCCGCACGATGGTGCTGCCAGTTTAAGCACCGGCGTGAACCCCCGCCAGAAGCTGGTGCCCCCTTCATAAGGAAGGGGGCAAGGCACCCGGACCGGCATTCACCTCCGGGTTCTGCTTACAATCGAAACCTCAATCAACTACTGAGGGACCCATGAAGAAACTCGCCACAGCCTTGATCGCCGCCGGACTCGTTTTCTCCGCCACGGCCTGCACCGCCTCGAACCAGCTCACCACCGCGGAAACGTGCGAGCGGATCCAGAGCGTAGTGTCCAACCCGGCCAACAACGCCGGCAAAACGGGCATGAACCGCCTGGCCAACCAGATCCGCCCCATTCACGAGGTTGCTTCCGACGATCTCAAGCCCGCACTCGAGTCCATCCTTGCGTACACGGACGAGCAGGCCAAGGAAACCCCGGACGAAGCCAGGATTGCGGAGCTGCAGGCCGGCTACGAGGAAGCCGGCAGCACCTACCAGAAGTTCTGCAGCTAGCCTTTTCTGCTTTGCCTTCTGCTGAACGGACCCGGCCGCCTAGAGGGTGGCCGGGTCTGTGTTTGCGCCGCACAGAATGACTGCCACCCGCTCGCCCGGCACCGGCACGTAGGCGCCTGAGGTCAGGGCCGCGTAGGCCGCGGCGGCGCCGTGTTCCACCACCAGCCGGTAGTCGTTCCACAGCAGCGAGCGTGCGGTGACGATCTCGTCATCGGACACCAGGACGCTTTCGACGCCGGTGCGGACCGCGACAGAGAAGCCGATGTCGCCGATGCGGCGGGCCCCCAGCGAATCTGCGGCGACGCCCGACACTGCGACGTCAACGGGTTCGTTCGCGGCCAGGGCCGCCTGGAGGGTCGGCGCATTCCGGGGCTCCACACCCACTACCCGGGCATGGCCTTCCACGGCAGCCGCGACTCCCGCCATCAGTCCGCCGCCGCCCACTGCCACCAGCACGGTGTCCACCCCGGCGATCTGCTCCAGCAGTTCCGCCCCCACCGTCCCGGCGCCGGCGGCGATCTCGGGCTGGTCATAGGCATGGCAGTACACAGCTCCGGTGCGCCGGGCATGTTCCACGGCGGCTTGGTATGCCTCGGCATATTCGGCGCCACCCTGGATCACGGTGGCGCCGATCGCCTCGAGTTTGCGAACCTTCAGGGCCGGGGCAGCGGCCGGAACGAATACCGTGGCCGGCACTCCCAGCTGCACGGCCGCATAGGCATTGGCCAGCCCGGCATTGCCGCCGGAGGCAACCACCACACCAATGGCCGGATCCAGCTCGCCGCGCTCCTTGCTGGCCAGGATGCGGTTCAGCGCGCCGCGGGCTTTGAAGGTGCCGGTGTGCTGCATGAATTCACACTTGAACCAGACCTCCCCGAACGCCTCCGTATCCGCCTGCAGCACGGGCGTTAATCGGGTGAGGCCGGCTGTCCGGCGGGCCGCGTCCTCAACATCTGCTCGGGTGATCACGTCAGAGTTCGTCGTCCCAGGTTCCCGGCTCTTCCAGGGCTTCCTCGGGTTTGTGCCCTGCAGGCGGCTTGCCGCTTCCGGTGTACGACGCGGGTACCGTTCCGGCCGCGTGGGCCTGTTGCTCCTCGCGGATGTTCCCGGCGCCGGGAAGCTCCGGATGCATGCCGCCCTGGGGCGCCTTCACCGCCTGCTTGGCTTCGTCGGGGTCGCCCGGGCCGCGAAGATCGGCGGTGTTTTGGGGCTCCTCATTGGACGTGGTCATGGGTCCTGCCTTTCACCTGGATGACGCTTTTAACTTGGCCCGGACAACCTGCCCGGGATGGACTCCAGCCTACGGTGCCGCCAGTCACAATCGGATTTTTAGCCACAATCAGCCAGGACGCGGCTTTCGCATTATGGAATTACAATTTCCCCTTGCGGAAATGCTGTGACCGGGGTTACGTTTAGCCCAAGGCCCGGATCAGCGGGCGCAACCCCTATTTGGATAGGTAAAGGTCAATGAAGATCCCCAACCCTGAGGCGCTGAAGGCGAGTTCGGTGCCCGCGAAGAGGAAGCCGCTGTACAAGTCGCTCTTCTTCCAGATTCTGATCGCCGTCGTGGCAGGTGTCCTTATAGGGCATTTCTGGCCGGACCTCGGATCACAATTGAGGCCGCTCGGAGATGGCTTCATCAAACTGATCAAGATGATCATCGCGCCGCTGATCTTCCTGGTGATCGTCACCGGAATTTCAGCCGTGGGCGACGTCAAGGCGGTTGGAAGGGTAGGGGTCAAAGCCCTTCTCTATTTCACGGCAGCCACCCTGTTCGCCCTGGTCTTCGGCCTGATAGTGGCCAACATCGTCCAGCCCGGCGCCGGGCTCAACATCGATCCCGCCACACTGTCCCAGGCGGACCTGGATGCCAAGACCGGATCTGCCGCCCCCAAGGACGCCGCGTCCTTCATCCTGGACGTCATTCCGGCCAGCGTGATCGGAGCCTTCGCCAGCAACAGCCTGCTGCAGGTCCTCTTCTTCTCGGTGTTCTTCGGCGCAGCGATCGTGGTCATTGGACGCGAACGGTGCATGCCCGTGATCAGCCTGATGGAGACCGTCCTGGAACTGATCTTCAAGATCATGTCCTGGATTATGAAAGTGGCTCCCATCGGCGCCTTCGGGGCCATGGCCTTCATCATCGGCCAGTACGGCCTGGACACGCTCAGCACTTACGCCCTGTTGATCACCGCCTGCTACGCCGCGGCGATCGTGTTCATCGGCCTGCTGTTCGTGGTGGCCTGGGTTACAGCCCGCGTCCCGCTCTGGCAGTTCCTCAAGTACACACGGGAAGAATTCCTGCTGGCCCTGGGCACCGCCTCCACAGAAGCTGTGATGCCGCGCATCATGACCAAGCTGACCAACGCCGGCTGCTCCCGCGCCACCACCGGCCTGGTGGTCCCCACCGGTTACTCCTTCAACCTGGACGGTGCAGCAATCTACCTGTCCATCTCGCTGCTGTTCCTCGCCCAGGCCTTCGGGCACAACCTGGACCTTGGCCAGCAGCTTGCAGCGCTCGGCGTGCTGCTGCTGACCTCCAAGGGCATGGCCGGCGTCCCGGGGTCATCCTTCCTGGCACTCTCGGCCACCGCCGCAGCCCTGGGCATCTTCCCGGTAGCCGGCGTCGCACTCCTCCTCGGAGCCGACCGGCTCATGGATTCCATGCGCGTGGTAGTGAACCTGCTGGGCAACTGCGTGGCCACATTCGTGGTCTCCAAATGGGAGGGCCAGTTCGACCGGAGCGTTATGCTGCGCGCCTTCAAGGGCGAGATCACCAACCACGATTCCGCCATCATGTTGGGCAAGGAGGAGGTCTTTGAGGGCCAGGAACTCCAGCGGCTCAGCGAGGGGCAGGACCCGTCACCGAAGTTCCGCGGCGGGCCGCACCCCGAGGACATCCCCCAGTTCCAGATGAGCAAGGCTGAGCGGGCCAAGGCCGGCATCCCCGCCGAATAGCCACTGCAAAACAGAAAGGCGGGCAGGACCACCAGGTCCTGCCCGCCCTCTGTCGCATGAAAGCCCTGTCCTACGGTGTCGGGGACGCCGTAGACGTGCTGCTGTCTTCAGTCTCCGTTGCCGTTGACGTCGCCGTCGCCGCCGGTGTCGCTGACCGGCCCGACGAGGACGGGCTCGTGGAGCCGGACGTGCTGGAGGAGGTGGGGCTGGAAGTTCCGCTGCCGCCGTCGGCCTTCTCCAGCACGTCATTGATCAGGCCCTCGAGCTCCTTCTGGTCCGGATCCCCGAGGTTGGCGCCGCTCTTGGTAGCCACCACCAGGAGTTTGCCTTCGGCTGCGGACACCTGCATCAGCTTCTGCTGGTTCTCTCCGCTGCGGGCACTGAGGGTAGCGAAGGTCTTCTCGGCATCCGTGTCCGCCTGGAGTTCTTCGCTGGTGACCTCATACTTCTGGCCCAGCGCCGATACCGAGAACTTCGCGCATTGGTCCATCTTGCCGCTGATCTTGTTGAGGACCTCGACGGCATCCGGCCCCTCGCTGCCCGACTGGGCAGACAGGGTGCGCGGCTGGTCGCCCTCGGAAAGCGCAACGGCCACGTCCCCGTTTTCCACCTTGTCCAGGAGGCCGGCGGTGGCGATGTCCTTGCAGTCCGAGGGGTCAACGGTTGCCGTGCTCAGGAGCAGGTTGGCGATATTGCCGCCCTGGTCCACCTGCTCCTTGGAGTAGAGCTTCAGCTCGTTGCCGTCCTCATCCTTCATGCCTGAGATCAGGTCCCGCAGCTCATCCTCGGTGTAGGCCTTGGCTTCAGCCGTCGGGCTGGCAGACGCAGTGCTGGTCTGGGCCGAGGGGCTTGCCGCTCCCCCGCCGCCGCCCGTGCAGCCCGCCAGCGCAATCATTGCCGCCGCCATCACTCCAAGTGCCGGAACTTTTCGCATCTGGTTCAACCCCTTAGAAAATAGAAAGCATGCTTAGCGTTTCTAGCCTAAGGGTATTGCCGATCCAGGGGAAATAACTAAGCCTGGCTTTTTATTTTTGTCAGCAGAGGGCGGCGTCAGGCCGGCTTGGCTCCGGGTTCCCGGGCGGGATGCCGCCACGCCCCGCTCACGGTCGCCTGATGGCCGAGGCTGCGGGAGATGGCGCGGGCTGCGGCCCGCACCAGGGGAACCAGCTCAAGGGCGGGCGCCGCCGTATCCGGAACAACGATGGACAGGGCGGCCAGCACCGTGCCGTCGGCGGCGTAAATCGGTGCGGCAACCGAGACGGTTCGGGAGGGGCGCGTCCGGCGGATCACCGCGGCGCCGGACTGTTTGACCCCGGCAAGCACCGCGCGAAGGTCACGTGCCTGCGGCCCCCCTGGCCCCGCCTCCGGCCCGGCAGTCTGCGCCAGCAGCTCCTCCAGCACATCCGGAGCCGAGTAGGCCAGCAGGACCTGCCCGACGGCGGTGGTCCGCAAGGGCATCCGGCCTCCCACCCGGTAGGCCACTTCGGTGGCATGCCGTGACGAGAGGCGGTCGATGAGGACCGCGTCGCTGCCGTCCCGGACGGAGAGCAGCACATGGTGGCGCGTCACCTCATACAGGTCTTCAAGGTAAGGAAGCGCAATCTGCCGGACGCCGTGGCCCCGCGGCGAAAGCGAGGCTATTTCCCACAAGCGCACCCCCACCACATAGCGGCCGTCCTCCAGCCGTTCCAACGCACCCCATTCGGTCAGGTGCCGCACCAGCCGCAGGGTGGTTGCCGGGGCGAGGCCCGCCAGCCTGGCCAGCTCGGACAGGCTCAGCGCCCGGCGTCGTTCGGTGAACTGCTCCAGCAGGCTGAGCGCCCGCACCACCACCGGCTGGCCGGGGCCTTCCTGGAGCCCCCTTGCCCCGCCTGCTCCCGCCACTATTCCTCCAGACTTTGGTGTCATTCAAGCCTGGGCTGTGTGGCCCGCGCCACAAAGTGCATTTTCACTCAGTGAAAAGTACAGTCACCTGAGTGGGACCGGGGGCCAAGCTGTTGGACGTCCCGCCGGCGGGTTTACCTGCCGCCCCTTGACCCGATTGGAATCAACGATGAACTCCAATGCCCCTCGAAAATCCCTTGCCGGAATTTTTGTGGTGTGCTGGCTTGGCCTGCTCGCCGACGGTTATGACCTTTACGTTTACGGCGCCACCCTGCCCGGCCTGATCGGCCAGCCGCCCTTCAACGTCACGCCTGCGGGAGCGGGCGCCGTGGGATCCCTGGCACTGGTAGGAATGCTGCTCGGCTCACTGATTGTGGGCACGTTGACTGACCGGCTGGGCCGCCGCCGGATCTTTGTCAGCGCCCTGGCCTTGTTTTCACTGGCCATGCTGGCCTGCTCGGTGGCACCGACGTGGGAATTGTTTGCGGTGTTCCGCTTCATCGCCTGCTTCGGCGTGGGTGGCCTGCTTCCGACGGCGGTGGCCCTCACCAACGAGTTCGCGCCGCCCGGGAGGAAGTCGCTGGTCCTGGGGGCAGTCCTGACCGGACCTGCCACGGGGACGGTGGTTGCTTCGTTGACTTCGCTGGCCCTGTTGGAGTCGAGCGGGTTCCGCCCGGTTTACGCTGTTGGAGCCGGCGGCCTTTTGCTGGTGCCGTTCGCCTGGTTCCTGATGCCGGAGTCGCCGTCGTTCCTGCGGACCCAGCTCCGCAATGCCGAAGCGGACCGCGTTGAAGCCGCCTACGGACTACCGAAGACAACAGAAGTCCCCGCCTCCGCCGTCCGCGTATCGCCCACCCGCGCCCTGTTCGCCAATGGCACCGGCCGCACCACCACACTGCTGTGGGCCATCACGGTGCTGAGCCTGCTGACCATCTTCGGCGTCAGCACCTGGCTGCCGCAGATCATGCGGACGGCCGGGTTCGGGGTCGGCTCATCCGTATCGTTCCTGCTGGCCTACTCGGTGGGCGCCGTGGTGGGCACGGTCCTGGCGTCGGTGGCCAGCCAGAAATTCGGGCCCCGGCCCCTGGTGATTGTTGGCTTCATCAGTGCCGCGGCCGCCCTGCTGCTGATGTCCGCCAATCCGCCGGCCGCACTGATGACGGTACTCGCCGCCGTCGCCGGCTTCGGTGGCCTGGGGACACAGAACATGATCAACGACTACATCGCGCAGTTCTACCCGGCAGCCACCCGCGCCACAGGCCTGGGATGGGCCCTGGCAGTGGGACGCCTCGGAGCGATTGCCGGCCCCACGTACGGCGCCCTGCTCGTCAGCTTCGGCGGCGGAGTCCCGGTGGCTGCCATGGCATTTGCTGCACCCGCCGTGATGGGAGCTGCCCTGATGCTTGCCCTGCGCAACCGATCAGCCAAGCCGTCCGAGCCCCAGGAAGCGGAACTGGTGGCCTGACCAGCCCTCTTCCCGCAGATCCCCGTGTGGAATAATCCGAAGGAGTGGTCCTCACCGGACCGCTCCACGGATCGAAGGGGCCTTTCGTGCCAGCCACAGCACCATCAAGGAGCAGCGCTCCTGCGGCGAGCGCCCTCATCAACAACACCCAGGTCCCCAAGCATGAGCAGCTGCGCCTGATCATCCTCAAGCTGGCCAAGGAGGAACTGGAGCCCGGCGCCCGGCTTCCCAGCGAGCGCACCCTGATGGACTCGTACGGCGTCAGCCGGATCACGGTGCGGGCCGCCATTGGCCGGCTGGTCAACGAAGGGCACCTGGTGCGGGTTCCGGCCAAGGGTACGTTTGTGGCGGACTCCCCCGTGCAGTCCACTCTGCACCTTGCCTCCTTCACCCAGGAGATGGAGGCCATGGGGCACATTCCCAGCACGGTGGTGCTGGTGGCGGAGGCCGCCGCGGCCCCTGATGATACGGCCGAGGCACTGAGCCTTGCCCCGGGCTCGGAGGCTATCCACCTCAAGCGCCTCCGGCTGGCGGACGGCCGCCCGGTCAGCGTGGACGACGCCTGGTACAACCCCGAGCACGCCCCGGGACTTCTGGAAATCGACCTGACAGGGTCTGTTTACAAGGCCCTCGCCGCGCAGTTCGGGCACCAGATCGACAGGGCTCGGCAGAGCGTTAAGTCCGAGGGCGCCCCGGCAGACGTCGGGGCGCTCCTCGGCACCGGGACAGGCGCGCCGGTCCTGGCGTTCGACCGCGTTTCCTATTCAGGCCGCCTGGCCATTGAACATTCACGTTCCTGGTACCGCTCCGACCGTTACTCGCTGAACATGGAAGTCCGGCTCTAACGGTTCGCCCCTAATCCAGCGAGAACAGCTCCTCGCCGGCTGCCACAGTGCCGGCGGCAACCAGGGTTGCCGTGTCCGGCTTGGTATCGAGGACGACGACGGGACTCACCATCGAGTAGCCTGCCGCGAGCGCGGCGGCCGGATCCACGCGCATGACGGGTGCGCCGGCGTCGACAGTGTCGCCTTGGGCAATGAGCAGCTTGAAGCCCTCACCCTTGAGCTTGACGGTGTCGATCCCAACGTGGGTCAGGACGCCGCGCCCTGAGGGCTCCACCACAACAAAGGCGTGTGGCAGGAGCTTG
This sequence comes from Pseudarthrobacter sp. fls2-241-R2A-168, assembly GCF_030209335.1. Lineage (NCBI taxonomy): Bacteria > Bacillati > Actinomycetota > Actinomycetes > Micrococcales > Micrococcaceae > Pseudarthrobacter > Pseudarthrobacter sp. fls2-241-R2A-168. Next base: position 5,530 of record NZ_JARVSG010000031.1, on the reverse strand, counting down.
ATGACCTTCCCGGCAACGGGGGACACGACGTCGAACATCTCTCCTGCCGGCGGCTCGACGGCGGCGCCGGAGCCCACCATCTGGCCCGCGAACACAGGATCCGGGACCTCGGCGAGGGGAACCACGTTACCGGCGAGGGGCGCGAGGACCACGAGCGACTGCGCCACTAGAGCAGGTCCTCGATGTCTTCGGCGAGGGTGTCGGCCTCGGGGCCGACGATGACCTGGACGGCCGTGCCGGAGGCCAGCACGCCGTGGGCTCCGGCGGCTTTCAGGGAGGCCTCATTCACGAGGGAACCATCCTTAACCTCGGTGCGAAGGCGGGTAATGCACGCTTCGATCTCAACGATGTTGCCGGCTCCGCCCAGGCCTTCGATGATCTTTTCTGCTTTGGACATGGCTGCCCTTTCTGACGGTGCCCGCATAGAGCACTGCTTCCTCACCGGGGCCGGCGGCCCAAGTGCGACCAATTATGGCTTCCACTGCCGGCCGTTTGAAGGGCCGGACAGGATTTCCCATTGCCTTGACAGGCGCTCGTGGGATGGATCACACTGAACTGGTCATAACCAGACAGTACCGGCTGGAACCCCTCCTTTACAAGCCCCACCCGAACCCGCAGAGGTGCAACCATGTCAACATCCGAGACCGCCGCCTTGGCTCCCGAGAAGAAGCCAAACAAGGCGTTTGCCACCCTGCAGCGTCTGGGCCGCACCCTGATGCTGCCCATCGCTGTTCTTCCCGCCGCAGGCATCCTCCTGCGCATCGGCCAGGCCGACCTGCTCGGCGCCATTCCCGGCTTTGAAGGCGGCGCCGCCGTCATCTCCGCCGCCGGCAGCGCCGTCTTCACCTGGCTGCCGCTGATCTTTGCCGTGGGCATTGCCATTGGCTGGGCGAAGAAGGCCGATGGTTCCACTGCCTTGGCCGCCGTAGTTGGCTATATGGTGATCGATGGCGTCTTCAAGGCCATGTCCCCGCTGGTCCTGGCCGGACAGGTTGACCCGGCCGGCAAGCCCGCCATGATCAACTACGGCGTCCTCGCCGGCATTGTGGTGGGCCTGCTCTCGGCATCGCTGTGGCAGCGGTTCTACCGCACCAAACTGCCCGACTTCCTTGGATTCTTCAGCGGACGCCGCCTGGTGCCCATCCTGACCTCCGTCTCCAGCCTGGTGGCCGGCGTCGTCCTTGCCCTCGCTTACCCGCTTTTCAACGCAGGCCTTTCCGCAGTGGGCCAGGCCGTGGCCAGCAACGCGGTTGTAGGCGGCGGCATCTACGGCTTCGCCAACCGCATGCTGATCCCCGCCGGACTGCACCACATCCTGAACTCCGGCGTCTGGTTCCTCATCGGCGACTACACGGACGCCTCGGGCCACCTGGTCCGCGGTGACCTCAACCGCTTCTTCGCCGGCGACCCCAGCGCGGGCATTTTTATGACCGGTTTCTTCCCCATCATGATGTTCGGCCTGCCGGCAGCAGCACTTGCCATCTGGCGCCACGCCAAGCCCTCGCAGAAGAAGATCGTGGGCGGCATCATGCTTTCCACCGCGCTGACAGCTTTCTTCACCGGCATCACCGAACCGCTTGAGTACGCCTTTATGTTCGTAGCCTTCCCGCTCTACATCGTGCACGCCGCCCTGACCGGAACCTCCATGGCCCTGGTGAACGCGCTGGGTATCCATCACGGGTTCACGTTCTCTGCAGGTCTGATCGACTTTGTCCTCAACTTCGGCAAATCGCAGAACGGCTGGCTGCTGATCCCCATCGGCTTGGGCTACGCGGCGATCTACTACTTCCTCTTTTCCTTCGTGATCAAGCGCTGGAACCTGCGCACCCCCGGCCGCGAGGATGACGAGGTCACCGTGGAGACTGAAGCCGCGAAGTAAGAACCGATCATCACTGCCCTTTAGCGACCCGAAACCGAAAGCACCCCTTATGGAAATCGTCATTCTCCCCGCCCCTGCAGACGTGGCCCGCACGGCCGCGGACGCCATCGAGCAGCAGGTCCGCAGCGGCCCGTCGGTACTTGGCCTGGCCACCGGTTCAACTCCCCTGGGCACCTACCAGGAACTGATCAGGCGGCATCGGAATGGCGGTTTGAGCTTCGCCGGAGCGGAGGCCTTCCTCCTCGATGAGTACGTGGGCCTGCCCAGCACGCATCCGCAGTCCTACCACTCGGTAATCCGCGAAGAGTTCGTGGACAGCGTGGACTTCGCCGCGGGGGCAGTGCACGGGCTGGACGGCGTGGCGGAGGACCTCGAAGCTGAGGTTGCCCGGTACGAGGCCGCCATAGCGGCTGCGGGCGGAGTGGACATCCAGATCCTGGGAATCGGGACCGACGGCCACGTGGGCTTCAACGAGCCGATGTCCTCGCTGGCTTCCAGGACCAGGATCAAGACCCTGACCCAGCAGACCCGGCAGGACAACGCCCGCTTCTTTGCAGATCCTGCGGATGTTCCTGACCATGTGCTGACCCAGGGCCTGGGCACCATTCGCGAGGCGCGGCACCTCCTGCTGCTGGCCATGGGCGAGGCCAAGGCGGAGGCCATCGCGGCGGCGGTTGAGGGTCCTGTTGCCGCCATCTGCCCCGCCTCGGCGCTGCAGCTGCATCCGCACGTCACGGTTCTGGTGGATGAGGCTGCGGCGTCAAAGCTGGCGCACCGGGAGTACTACCAGGACACGTTTGGGCGGAAGCCTGCATGGCAGGGGCTGTGAGCGTGTCGACACTAACAGGGGCACCCCAGCTTGAACTGGCCGTGGAGGATGCCGAGGGGGTCCGCCTCGCGGCCTCGATAGGGGCAGCCAGGGTGGAGCTCTGCGCGGCCCTCGCCGAGACAGACGGCATCACGCCGAGCATTGGGACCATAGAGCGGGCGTGCCGGGTTGGACTGCCTGTCCATGTCCTGGTCCGCCCACGCCCCGGCAACTTCACCTACACGGATGAGGAGCTTGAGGTGCTGGAGCGCGACGTCGAGGCGGCATTGGACGCCGGCGCCGCGGGCGTCGTCGTCGGAGTCCTGGCGGCCGACGGCGGCCCGGACGTTCCGGCGCTTCGGCACCTTTCTGAGGTGGCCCGCCGTCGTCATCCTGCTGCGGAGGTGACCTTCCACCGGGCGTTCGACGCCGCCCTCGCGGCGGGCGCGGACCCTGCCGATGCTTTGGCCAGGCTGGAACGCGCCGGCGTCAACCGGGTGCTGACCAGCGGAGGAAGCCCCGACTGCGCCGCCGGGCTGCCAATACTGGAGCGGCTGGTGGAGCTGGGACGGAACCATGCGCCGTCAGTACAGATCATGGCTGGCGGCGGAGTGCGGCTGGAACTGATGCCCCAACTGGTGCACAGCGGCATCCATGCAGTCCACACGTCGGCACGGGGCCTGGATCCTGCCACGGGAACTCGGGCGCGCGGGGCGGACCCCTTGCTCGCTGCCGGCATGGCGGCGGCTCTGCGGAAGGCAGCATGATGGGCAAGGAATTGATACTCCGGGGCCGCATCGTGGCCGCGAGCGTGGACATCGACGACGGTCTGGTCGCCGTGGCGGAAGGCCTGATTACCTATGCCGGGCCGGCGTCGGAATTTCCTGGCGATCCCGGTGCTGCCGCAGTTCCGGGGAGCATTTTGTTGCCGGGTTTGGTGGACCTCCACTGCCACGGCGCCCACGGCTCGGACTTTGCGGAGGGCTCGGAGGAGGGCGCCAGGGCTGCCGCCACATACCTGCACAGCCGCGGCACCACCACGCTGCTGGCCAGCCTGGTGACCGGAGCGCCGGCAGACCTGGTCCGGAATTTGAAGGTGCTGCGGTCACTGGCTGAGGAGGGCCTGATTGCCGGATCGCACCTGGAGGGCCCCTTCCTCTCCGGTGACCAGTGCGGTGCACACGACCCCGCCTTGTTATTGGAGCCGGACCTCGATCTTGCAGGCGAACTCCTCGAAGCGGCAGGACCCACTTTGGCTTCCCTGACCCTCGCCGGCGAACTGCCAGGAGCATCCGGACTGGCGGATCTGCTCACCGCGCGGGGTGTCATCCCTTCCTTGGGGCACACCGCAGCGGATCATGCCGGCGCGGCTTCCTTCTTGGAGCGTGCGGCGGCGGGGTTAGCATCAGATCCTTCAGGTGGCGGATTCGGTTCCGGCCGACGGCGCCCGACTGTCACGCACCTCTTTAATGCCATGCCCAGCATGCACCATCGGGCCCCGGGACCCGTTTCGGCCTGCCTGAGCGCAGCGCGCGCCGGGAAGGCGGTGGTTGAACTGATCGCCGACGGCGTCCACCTCGCCCCGGAGACGGTCAAGACAGTGTTCGAGCTGGTGGGCGCGGAGAACATTGCACTCGTCACGGATTCCATGGCTGCGACGGGACTGGCGGATGGCCAGTACAAGCTTGGCACCCTCGCCGTAACAGTTGACGGGGGTGTGGCCCGCGTGGACAGCACGGGTGCGATCGCCGGAGGAACGGCAACGCTGCTGGACGTTGTCCGGTCCGCGGTGGCCGCCGGAGTCCCGCTGCAGGACGCCGTCAGGTCGGCCACGTCGGTCCCGGCAGGGGTTCTGGGACTGTCCGCTCAGGCGGGCGACCTGCGCGCGGGGATGCCGGCCGACGTTGTGGTTGTTGATACTGAACTCACTCTCGCAGGTGTGCTGCGCCGAGGCGAGTGGGTGAATCCGCTTTAACGTCCGGCCTGCCTGTTTCCGCTGAAAATGTCAGTGGCTACATAGATGCTGTTCGTATGGGAATCGGCGGGGGCATGGCAGGCGAGGCGGCACCTGCGGCTGCACTGTCTCCTGTAGCTCCGGCTGATCCTGTCCGCCTGCCGCACCCGGACCTAAGTCCGCCAGAATTGTCGGTGCCTCGATGGATCGTGTTGATATGGGAATCGGCGTGGGCACCACAAGCGGGGCGGTAAATCCGGCTCCGCTGCTTCCTGTTTCGCCCGCTGCTCCTGCACGCCCGCCAGCCCCTGGACCTATGCCCGCCAGAATTGTCAGACCCCCACTAGAAGATGTTTGTATGGGAAACGGCGCGGGAACGGCGGCAGCGATGGAAGGCATTTACGCCTCCGTTGCCCGGCTTGATTCCCTGTTCCTCGAAGATCAGCGGCTGGAAGCCGACGCCGGTCCCGGGGCCGCTGCTTGTGCCGGCGCTGTTCGGGATGTGCTGCAGCGCCGGTATGAGATCCGGCTCGAGCGCTTGGCGGTGACGAAGCAGCTGGAAGCCCAGATCGCCGCGGTGAAGGCCCGGGACGCTGCCGAGGCTATTGAAATTCAGCATGCGATGACCCCGCCGGAGGCGCCCGTCCACGAACGGACCTACGCCGAAATGTCCGCGGTCGAGGAAATCGCCGGGGTCCTTACCATCAGCTCCGCCGCCGCCGGGGCGCTCGTCACCCAATCCCGGCAACTCGCCTCCCTGACGCCGGCCATGGACGCCCTCTGCGCCGGGGCCATCTCCTGGCAGCACGCCAAAATCATCGCCGACGAAACTTTCAGCCTCGACCCCACCGGCGCGGCCGCCCTCGTCGAGCATGTCCTGAACCCCAAC
>NZ_JARVSG010000043.1:0-30339 GCF_030209335.1 Pseudarthrobacter sp. fls2-241-R2A-168 | reverse complement strand
ACGGATGAAGCAGGATTCGGCTGCCAAGTACTTCCATGCCCTCCATCGTGCCTCACCTACTGAATATGCCGCCAGGTGGCGATGAACCCCTCCGGAACCCCAGCGATCCGGCGAAGATCACGTCCAAGGTTCCGAGATCCGCCGTGAACTGCACGGCGATCTGTTCGGTCAACGCCCACAACAGAAGGGCAGTGAGGGCCACGTGGGCACTTTCTAATCGAAATCGCCGCACTGGGTCTGGTTAGATGGAGCCCACTGGCTGGCGAGTATGCGGCCTGCTTCTTCGAGCCATCGTTGGGGGTTGTTTTTTGCTGCCTGGATGGATTGTGCGAGCTGGCTTAGGGAGGTCGGGCAGGTGTAGTCTGAGGTTTTGCCTTCTATCGCCCCGGCGACCAGTGCCACGGGGATTTGAGCCTGGGCAGCAAGGCCGGCAACGTAGCCGGTGACTTTTCCCTGGCGGGACTGGTTATCGAATCTGCCTTCACCGGTGATGATAAGGTGCGCATCCTTGACGGCGTTGGTGAGTCCTATGATGTCGGCGATTTCGGCGGCGCCGGGACGAATTTCGGCGCCCCACCGGGCCAGGCCGTAGCCGGTGCCGCCTGCGGCGCCGGCACCAGGGAAGTTTGGATCCTTTCCGATCTTTGACGCCAGGGTTTCCAGTCCCTTTTCAAGGTGGCTTATCTCCTGATCATCTGCGCCTTTTTGCGGTCCGAAGATGCAGGCCGCCCCCTGAGGTCCGAGAAGGGGGTTGGTAACGTCGCTGAGAACGACGGCGCCGCCTGGCGGGGGTGAGAGCAAGTCTCTGAAGTCCACGAATTCAAGGTCAGGCAGGAATCCCCCTCCCAAGGGGAGCAGATTCGCGTTTCGATCGATGAAACGGGCACCTAAAGCCTTAAGTGCTCCTGTTCCGCCGTCTGTCGATGCGCTGCTGCCGATTGCCAGAAGGATCCTGCTGATCCCTGATTTCAACGCGTGGTGGATGAGTTGCCCGAATCCGTAGGTGTGTGCAGTCAGAGGCGCCAGAGATGACAGGTGTTCGATTCCGGAGGCGGCGGCCAACTCGATCACCCCTACGGGCCCGTACCCATCTCGGGCGGGGAGCCGGAGCCAGTCCGCCAGGTGGGTTGAGGCTTGTGGATTGGCGCCTGTCGCAGGGCCGAGGACTTCGACGGACACTCGTTCGGCGCCGGGTACGGCGGATTCCACTGCTGCCAGCGTTCCTTCTCCCCCGTCGGCCATCGGGATCCGCAGAAGATCATCCTCCGGCCGAACGTCGTGCCAGCCGGTTGCAATGGCAGCAGCCGCTGCCGCCGCCGTGATGGTTCCCTTGAACGAGTCAGGAGCGATAATGACACGCATTTTCTTTTCCTTCAATTAGTGGGTAACGGCACGGGCTGCTGCTGGTGATTACACGCGGGCCATGTGATGAGTGTGCGCGGCCTGGATTTGTCCGGCGAAGTGGGCGCCAGTGAGTTCGAATGCTTCCAAAAGCTCGGCCGGGGTGCCGCTTTCCCCGTATCGGTCATTGATGCCCAGACGCAGCAGACGAGTCGGAAGGTATTCGCTGAGCAGTTCAGCAACAGCACCGCCAAGACCACCGGCGATTTGTGCTTCCTCTGCTGTGACAACGAATCCGGTTCTGGCCGCGCACTCCAGGATCAGTGCGTCATCGAGTGGTTTGATGGTGGGCATATGCACGACTTCTGCTTGCAGGCCCGCAGCAGCCAGTAGCAGCTCCGCGGCCGTCAGCAACTGGTATGTCATGGTTCCGGTGCCGATCAGAGTCAGATCGGTGCCTTCTCGGAGAATGTAGCCCCGTCCGATCTCAAACGGGGACTCCTCGGTGCTGAAGATCGGGGTTGCATCACGTGTGAGCCGCAAGTACCCGGGCTTGTCGATCCTGGCCAGGGCGAGGGTAGCTTTTTCTGCTTCTATGCTGTCGCCGGGTGCAAGCACGATCATGTTGGGCAGGACACGCATCAGTGCAATGTCTTCAAGCATCTGGTGCGTTGCCCCGTCCGGGCCGACGTTGACCCCTGTGTGGGAGCCGACGATCTTTACGGGCTGGTCGTTCAGCGCGGCGGTAGTCTTGATCTGCTCCCAGTTACGTCCAGGGCTAAACGCGGCATAACTGCTGGTAAACGGAATCTTGCCCGCACGGGCGAGGCCTGCGGCCACGGTCACCAGATTCTGTTCGGCAATACCGACCTCGATGAACCGTTCTGGGAATTCCCGTTCGAAAAGGTGCATTTGGGTGCTTTCGGTCAGGTCCGCGCACAGCGCCACGACGCGCTGATCCTGCCGGCCAGCCTCAAGAAGGCCGCGGCCGAACCCGGCACGAATGGGCTCCGACACGACGTTCGTGGTCCCGACCCTTGAATCGAGAGGATAGCTAGAGGTCATTTTGCGGCCTTCCCGTTGGTACCGATATATGTGATGGCTTCCGCTGCCTGTTCTGCGGTCGGTGGCTTGCCGTGCCATTTGTGGTCATATTCCATAAAGGGGACGCCCTTACCAGGAACGGTGTAGGCGATGATCACTGTGGGTTTCTGAGCTACAGCCTTAGCGGTATTGATGGCCTCCAAAAGGCTGCCAACGTTGTTGCCGTCCACTTCAAGGACATGCCAGCCGAACGCTTCCCATTTCGCTGCCAGGTCATCCAGCGGCATCACGTCTTCCGTCAGGCCGTCAATTTGAATATAGTTGCGGTCCACAATGCCTATCAGCTTCCCGAGCTTGTACTTGCCCGCGAACATGGCCGCTTCCCAAATGTTGCCTTCGTTCAGCTCGCCGTCACCCATGGCCACATACACAAACCGGTGCAACTGCCGGTCAATATGCTGAAAGGCATATGCATGCCCGGCGGCCTGGGAAAGCCCTGAACCCAGCGGACCGCTGGTGCTTTCCAGGCCCGGAAGCCTCTCACGCTCCGGGTGCCCCTGAAGCCGCGAACCAAACTGACGCAGGGTCCGCAACTCCTCGAGGGGAAAGTAGCCCGCGTGGGCAAGAGCCGCGTAGAGAACCGGCGCGGTATGTCCATTACTAAGGTAAAACACGTCCCGGTCATCCCACTCGGGGAGCTCCGGGTCATGCCGGAGCGCATTGAAGTATAGGGCAGTAAGAATTTCGGCCATACCCAGCGGACCGGCGCTATGGCCGGACCCGGCGTGGGCGAGCATGTCAAGGATAGAAACTCGGATCTCGTCTGCCTTAGAAGCAAGATCCTGGAGGGGCAACGGTTGGGCAAGTGTCATTCGGGGAACCTCCTTGGGTCGGTAAATAGGGCTAGGTGTGCACGACAACGTTGGCTGCTTCGTGCCCTTAGCGCAGGCGGATGATCTGCGCGTGTACGAGGCGGGCGGCTTGTGGCCCTGGACCAGAACGCTCCACCAATATGCGGTGTGATGAGCACATTTGGCAGCTTGAGCAGGGCACCGGGAGCCGTTCAGGGTCCGTGACGTCCAGGCGAACCGTAGAGGACCCTGCCGGACGTCCCGAGCCCATTCTTCCAATTTGCTAGTGATCCTTCTAGGTTGGGATCCGCGTTTCGAGGTTCCGCCAGGCCTGCGATTGCCGAAGCACGGCGGATGCGCTATCGGGCGGTCGCTTCGGTGGAATTCGCGAGGCGGGATCAGAGTACTTCGCCGCATGCAGGCTTTCAGACAATGCGGCGCGCCTCTTGCCTCCCCCCTTGAGCGCGGTCCAGACGATGACGACGCAGATGAGCATCAGACCAGCCGCCACGTTGGTAAACCGATAAGGTAAGAACCAGTGGCAATGAAGATAAACCCGGCCACTGCTGCGCCCAGCATGACGCCCAACTGCGACGCAGCTCCGCCATAGCCGTTTCACTGCATCAGCCTCGGCATGGGAGCAGAGTGGGAACGCAAAGCCGATCGCCGTGACCGGGACAACCGCCCGGACCTGGAATCGTCGAAGCATCCTCCCCAGCAGCAACGACAAATGACGGTACCCAATGTCGAGGCGGAGAACAGCAGTGCTATCTCCCCGACTGTGTGCCCGGTTCTCGCGCTGCACGGAAAAATGTAGTTCGAGAATGTCAAATAGGACCCATAGGCTGGAGCCGTCCTGGCAACCGCGCCTAACCATGAGTTCCGCGCCATTGCGGTGGCATTACGTGCCATCGGTGAACGTCCTTTTTCATGTAATCAGTTGCATCACTTCTTCATCACATCACGTGGCTTCAGGAGCCACATTATGGCCGTTCGCTCTCTAAAGGGAGTCCCGTTTACGCCAACCACTTGCGTTTTTCCGCCATGCAGCACTCTGCATGCGCAGGAGCGCTAGCGTGGAGGCCGTCGGGCTCCGGATCCGACCCGCTGAAGCTTTTCCATGGAGTCCCTCCTAGCCCTCTCCTCCGGTGAAACCGGCTCCAGTTGCTCACGGCGGGGGAACATGGCGGGAAAGAACAAGTGATTGGCGCCTACGGGGCTCTCCTTGGATCTGCCCAGCTTCCTATGCTGATTTAGGTCCTCTTCAAGTGATCAAGGCCACGCAATGGTCTGCAAAATATCAAATTTTTAACTAGGAGAACGCATGAGTTTCCCAGCGCCCGCCAACTTCAACCTTGTTGTAGCAGCTACCAATGCAGAGGGGGATTTTGATTTCCTCGAAGTACCCGCCCCGGCCACCTTGGATATACCCGGCGCCGTGAACGCAGGCGCGTACTGGAAAGTGTCAGATGGCCACAGTCTCAGTAACTTCGGTGAAGTTCCATCCAATGCTGGTGTGGCCGGGATTAATGGATCCGCGCTTTCCGTGGTTTGTTTCCCGGCACACTCGGCGGGAAAACTGAACGCTGACGATGCAGGTGCAGACTTCAGGGACTCTGACGGCGATCACAACGATGACCCGTCCATGCACGCGACGGACACCATCGATTACGAAATTATCCTGTCAGGCAAGGTCGACATGGAACTCCCCGGTGGCAAGGTGCGCACCCTCCAGCCCGGGGACCTCCTCGTAATGGGCGGGGTTCCCCACGCCTGGAAGAACCACTACGACGAAGACTGCGTCTACGTTGCCGTCACCATTGGCTTCAACAAATAATCAATCTCAACCCCTTCAGGTCAAAGGAGCCCTCTAATTGGGAACTGAACACATCACCGTTTGCGCCATGCCGCATGCCGGTGGCTGGCACCAAGCGTCATGGCGACGTAAAGGAGCCAAGGGCAACGACATCTGGAACCCAGAGCTGTGGAAGGATATCGCGCGCACTGCTGAACGCGGCATGCTGGACGCAGTATTCTTCGCGGACAATAGCGCTCTATGGGGCATGCCTGAGCATCTCCGTAAACATACTGCGAAAGTCGGTGTATGGGATGCAACTATCCTGGCCGCCCTGGCAGCGAGTGCAACTGAACGGATCGGTATCGTAGCCACCGCTCAAACGGAGTACCAGCAGCCTTATATCCTTGCACGCCAGATGGCCTGCCTGGACCATCTCAGCGGAGGCCGCATCGGCTGGAATATCGTAACCTCCGCCTTCCCGCTGGAAGCCCAGAACCACGGTGAGCAGGAGCTAGCCGACAAGGAACTGCGCTACGCGAAGGCCACTGAATTTGTCGAGGTCGTCAAGTCCCTCTGGGATTCCTGGGAGGATGACGCCTATGTCATCGACCAAGAGTCCGGGATCTTCTTCGACCCGGACAAGCTCCACACCCCAAACCACAAGGGCGAGTTCTTTTCAGTACGAGGACCGCTTAATGTCATGAGACCCCCCCAGGGATACCCGGTATTCGCCCAGGCAGGATCCTCCGGGTCGGGTAAGGTACTGGCGGGAACGGTGGCGGAACTTGTCTTCACGAACGCCTCCGGAGAGGCCGCTGCCGCCTACAGGAACGATATCCATTCCATTGCGGCCCAGGCGGGCCGTAAGGCGTCGGACGTCAAGGTCCTCTCCATGCTGTGCCCTGTCATCGCACCCACAGACGAGGAGGCGCAGGCGAAGTGGGTTGAGTTGCAGCGCATGCTTCACCCGGACCTCCAGCGCAACTGGATCGAAATTGGCTTGGGTGACACTAGCGGATACTCCTTGGATGAGCCCCTCCCCGAAAAGCCGACTGCAACTTCCCATTCCCAAGGCTTTTTGGATGCCGTTTACAACTTCCGGATGCCTGACGGCAGAAAGCCCACGTTTGGGGAACTGCTGGAGAATTACCCAGGCCCCGGCACGGTCGTGGGGAGCCCTTCGACCATCGCGGACTACATGGAGAACGAGATTGATTCCGGGGCCTGTGACGGCTTCATCCTCACCATGCAGGGCGTGCCTGAGGAACTCGAAGACTTCGTCAACTTCGTTGTCCCCGAGCTGCAGAAGCGCGGACGTTTCCGTACCTCCTACGGCGAGGAAATGACGTTCCGCGAACTGCTCGGCCTCCCCCGTCCCGAAAACCAGTTCAGCCAAAAGCCCATCACGCAAGAGCCCCAATCAGCCTGACCGGTTCCGGGTCTCTCAGCCTGCCCCTCCTGGTTTCAGGAGGGGCACGCCCTCAATGCCATCTGCTGAGGCGGGCCTGGAAATAGCTTAGCGGCGCCGGCCCGCCTAATTCCGGCGGTTTCACCGACAGGTTACCAGCCCAAGGTCAGAACCATCCTGATGCTGGTTGTGGAGTGGAATTTTCTGCCCCGCACCCCTAGCGGATAGCCAGCAGGTAGGATGCTCAATTTTTCCCTGCCAAAAGACCGCCGGAACAAAAAGCGACTATTACCGACATAAAGGAACAGCACCAACCAAAGTCGGTGCTGACAAAAGATAGGAAGTACTACAGTGGAAGATCTTTCCAACCGAGTAGCTGTTGTCACCGGGGCCGGCGGCGGCATGGGCAGGTCAATTGCCCTTGCCCTCGCCGCGGAAGGTGTCGACGTCGTCGTCAGCGACATCGAAGGCGATGCGGCCGAAAAGGTCGCAAACGAAGTGCGCGAATTGGGCCGCCGCGCTCTGGGCGTCGCTACAGACGTGAGCCAGCTAGACCAAGTTGAGCATTTGGCCGACCTCGCCTACGAAGAATTCGGAGCCGTCGACATCCTCGTCAACAACGCAGGCGTGACGATGAGGCCCTTCCGCGCCTCCTGGGACACCGAACTCCGTGACTTCCAGTGGGTAATGAACGTCAACTGGTACGGCGCACTGCACGGACACTTGGCGTTCGTTCCCCGCATGCGCGAGCAGAAGCGGGACAGCCACATCGTCAACACGTCCTCCATGACATCCATGTTCACCGTTCCGGGGCATTCGGCCTACTCCGCCTCCAAGGCCGCCATCGACGCATTCTCCATGTGCGCGCGAGAGGAGTTCAAGATCGCCGGCATCCCCATCGCCGTGAGCGTCTTCTTCCCGGGTGCCGTGAAGACAAGAGTCGGGACGAGCGAGAGGCTTCGGCCCGAGGCTGATCGATCTGATGTTCGCCATGTGAAGCCGTGGACCGATTACACTTCGACGCCCGCTGCTGCCGTCGGGGCAGAGAATCTGAACGGTCTTACACCGCTCAGTGAGGTCACGAATTTCATGCAGCCGATGCATCCTGATGAAGTCGGCCCACTGGTCGTCAACGGCATCCGCCAGAATTACGATTTCATCTCCAGTCACCCAGCTCCCGCTGATCTGATACAGGACCGCGCTGACCGTTTGGCCAACTCCTTCCACGGGCTCTCCTGATTCTTAATCGCTTGCTCGAGGGCACGCGTTCGTAGGGCTCTGTCTCCGCGTCCTAGCCGCTCGCCGGTACCATCCGGCGGGCGGCTTTCCGATGTGCCTCTGGGAAATATTGTGATCAGACGCAGTTGGGACGCTGTGGGTGAAGTCATCCACTATTTTTGTTGCTGTGTTCGCCGCCGCTGGTGATAGTGCGATTCTGCAGACGATCGTCGGGCCGTTCTGCCAGCTATGCAGCGCGAGCAGGGGACGGACCAGCATGGCGCGACGGGGATTAAGACCGCGTACCTGCTTTCCGCCTCGGTTCTGCCCCCCCTTCTGGGAAGGCTGGGGGGTGCCTTGGGCAAAAGAAGTTTCCTCACCGCCGTTCTTCTGTCAATAGCCGCGGGAACACAGTCTCAGCCCCGGCAGAAGACCTCGAAGTGATGGTTTGCAAACGTCTCATTTAGGGCGACGGCGGGGGTCCTTCCTCTGGCTTTCGCAATTTCATTCTGCGCAGTCACTTCGCTAGCCCGAGGCGAACCAGGGTCCTCTCGGGCCATATCGTCGAGGCGCAGGATTCCGCTGGCTGTTCTGGGGTGTCTATGAGCATTATCCTTGCCGCCACGGCAATGCCGCGTTCGCGCCATTCCCCCGCGCGGCTCGGCGCTGGTTCTGTTGCCCTGGCCACATTGTGGCTCGCCAGCCTTCTGCTCGTTGCCGACCAGGCGCGGAAATGGGGGAACTTATTTCAGCGCCCGTATTGGTACTGCTCATCTTGGCAGTGCGCTGGATCTTGCCGTGGATCCTGGTCGAGCGAAGGTTCAAAGTCTCCCTTCCAGATCCGACGATGATGCGCGGGAGCACAATGTGGACAACCAGCGCCTCCGCTGCACTGCTCGGCGTCGTCCTCTACTGCCTCCAGCCCCAATTCGTCCAGATTACCCGTGCTACCGGCTAGGGACTTAATCTAAAAGTCTTCCAGCGCGGCCTTGTCCTATTGCTCATAACCACCGCCATTCTCGCCATGGGCTTTGCCTCGGCCGTCCCCACCCACCACCTTGGTCCCCGGACCGTCCTAGTCGCAGACCGTGCGATCGCGGCCGTTAGCTTGGTTTCCTGCTCTCCATGCCCACCCACTGATGGCAGGTGCTGAAGGACAGTACACACTGGGGTGCCGGTGTCGGCCATCACCATCGCAAGCGTCCCATTTCACCGAATTGGAGTTACCGGCGGTATCAACGCTAACCTCCGTACCGTCGGCGGCCCACTCAAGCGGGTCTTAGTCGACTCCATGTCTCCCCCAATGCCGGACCAGCAGCCCACCATACTGCTTCACTGTGATTACCGTTGCAGCCGCCTTGGCGGACATTAAGGGGCCTTCGCGAGGCGGCCAGCCAAACAAAGAGAACTTGGACAAGGCCTAAGCCCCGGTCCACTAGGCAGCGAAAGTTCTGTCTTCATCTTCCGCACGCAAAATGGCGCCCCTGTCTGCGTCTGCCCTGCATTTGCTAGGTTTGACTGCAGATGGGCTATTAAAAGACGTCCCGGCGGGAAGGCTTGCACGGGCTATTCACAACTCCTTCACGGCAATAGCCACTATCGGCGCGGAGGGGGCGACGCACGGTAACGCGAAGGCGCGCGGCCGGACCAGCGTTTGAAGGCAACGGTGAAGCTGGCAGCCTCTTCATAACCGAGCCTGCGGGAAATCTCGGAGACGGAGACATTCGTTTCGGCCAGCATATCGGTTGCTAACTCGAAGCGGGCTTGATCCCGCAGTTGCCGGAAAGTCGTGCCGTTTTGCTCGAGCCGCCTTTGCAGTGTGCGGACGGATGAGTTTAAGGTTGCAGCGACGTCGGACATTGCCACACCCCTTTCCAAATTCTTCTTCATGGCATCAACGACGCTTCGAACCCAGTCCTGCTCCAGACGGAACTGCTGGAGGTGCTCATTCATCTGAAGAAGGTAGGTCTCATGCTGGAACGTATCTCCATGAGGCAGTGGCTCTGTGGACAGGTGCTCATCCCACTCCAGTTGGACCCCGGTCGACGAGTCCAAATTGACCGAGGCCGAAGCGGGGAACAGTCTGACGAGCTCCGGGGAGACTTCTTGGAGCGGAAGGTGTATGGCTGTCAGGGGAGCGGGATCTGTCATTGTGAGCATAGCGAGGGAACGGAGCCCCGCGACTGTGTCACGGTAAACGTAGAATGCCGCCAGTTCGTCGGGCGCCTCACGGTGCGCAAACCGGTGCCCCATTACTACTCCGCGGCTACTTAGGACTGGTGAATAATCGGCAAGCGTGTAGGTCAGGTCAGCCGCGGCTGAGGCCTTGACAAAGTCCGTTAGCGTGGGAGACGTTGCCAGAGCCAGTCCAAAGGGCCCAAAGGCGAGCATGGAGTAGTGCTGCCCTGCCTTGATCCACAGGTCGGTCCGCCCCGGAGTCAGCTCGACGAATTTCAGCTGGAAGGCGAGCTCCTGTTCTCCGGTAACGACGGACCCAGGGGCTTCAGCGACGTCTGGATCCAGGCCAGCGGCGCGGAAAGCGGACAAGTGATCAAGCCCGGCTCCCATCAGCACATCCCGGAGGGTGCGGATGCTGAAACTCGGTACCCGCACGTCGCGGTACGAGGCGAGGCGCAAGAAGTTCCTCCTCGAACTTATGGCATAAAAGTCACAAAAAGCGGCTAGAGCGCCTCTGATAGTTCATTCATTCTAGATGCGCGCCTGGCTGGATACGAAAAGGATCTTGTAGGACCGGGGCTCACGGTGTGACTATTCGACCGATCAACTCTGAGCTAGGCCACAAAGCCTCGTAGAGTGCAACGTGACACCTGTGCCTGTATCCATCTTCCACTCGCGCCGTGCATGGCCTACCGCATCACACCGCGCCCTCCAGGGAAACGGCTCGGTGGGGCTCGGTTAAAGGCGGTCCTCGATCTGGGTGGAGCCAGTAGCCGGCCGGATGTCTTCGACGCCGGGTTGGGCAGCAGCTCGTAAAAGTGCGGCGAGCACGCTGCATTAGAACGAAAACCTAGAACTTGAAGGCAGACACTCGACGGAGGTTTCACGGAAGGGCCTCCTGCAGGGGAACTGCACGGCCGCAGCTCACCGAACTGTTGATTCGCCTATGTAGCCGGCCCGCAACATCTACGACTTACGTGCCCCGGGGCTGCAGCGCAAACGCCAGGGCGTGCGGATGGAATGTGTCAAAGAGCATGGTCATTACCAAGGGGCCCCATAACCAGCCTCATAGCCTCCGGTGTAACCGCCTTCGCCAAATCTGCACGCTCCCCCAAATCAAAGCTCATCAAAATCCCCCGTCGGCGCGGTTTCCACTACAGTGGTCATATCGTCGACTCGCAGTCCAACTTCTCACTGGCACAAACGGCGATTTCACTGCAATGTAGCGGTCCTAGGCCGCAGGCTGCGTGCGCGTAAGGCCAGACCCGGTTGGGGCGAACACCAACGTGGTCCTATGGCTCCGCTCCCCCTGTTTCTACCCGACGGCTGCCTTCATCGCATGCTGCATACCAGCCACACACGCGGCCGGGGGACTGTCTGAATAACGGAATATGGGGTCCGGCTTATCCGAAAGGAGACAACCGATCCGGAGTCCATGACCGAGATGCCAGGGGTGATGATCGATCCTGCGACGGAAGGCATCATCGAACAGAAGGGGCTTGCGGAGCGGTTGCTTGCGCGCAGGCCAAGCAGCAGGGCATGGGCCTGGTCGGCCCGGGCGGGTTGCAGCAGGGAAGTCTCCGCGCACTTCGAAGAGGTCTACGGGCCATGGTTTCCAAGGACACCATCAGCCGGATCACGGCAAAAATCGCCCCGGTGCTGGCCTAATTCGCGGCCCGGCCGTTGGATCCGGTCTCTCCGCTGCTCTTCGCTGACTCGGTCTTGGTTATGGTCTGTGATGGGCAGGTTTGGGAACATCCGCTCTACGTCATGATGAGCGTCACAATTGCGAGCGGGGGATTCTGGGGATCTGGGGCTTCCACAGCGGCGAAGGTGCGCAGTTCTGGCTGCGGGTTTTCTCCGAGCAGAAGATCCAGGGGCGGACGACGTGTTGATCACTGCTTGCGATGGTCTCAGGGGCTGCCGGACGCGATTGCGGCCACTTTGGGAGCGGACAGTAGTGCAGCAAGAAGGCGCACTTGATCCGCAACAGTTTCCACTACGGCGGATGCCGGCATGGCGGCGGCACCCTCAAGGCCCTCAGCTGGCTGTACGGCCCCATCCGAGCCAGCGGCGAAGGCCCGATTCGATGACTTCACGGCCGATGGTGCCAGCGATACCTGCCCATAGTGCGGCTCCGCGAAACCTGATGAGTTGAATTCGTGCGTTCCTGGAGTGCGACGTGTGATTTGCATCAACGCCTGCTCCCGGAGGGCAGTAAGGACCCGCGGGTGCCTTCCGAACAAAACCGCTGCCCAAAATGTCCGTATCCGGTCACCAAATCTCTTGGTTTAGCGGGGTCGCGGTCGTGCTGGCTGCCTGATGAGGTTGAAGCCTGTGCTGAGCGCTCGCTGTTACCGTCGCTGGCCGGATCGATTGAACGCACCCACTAATGAAACCCGACGGACTTCATTGTTTATCGGAGAGTCCCCCACGAGAAATCTATTATCAGTATTCAATCCACCGGATTAGCAACTGTTATGACGCTCGTAGTGCCACCAGGATGCAGTCGTGTTCCTAAGGTCCGGTTCCGTGAGACTTGGGGAGAGTGTCGACGCACAAACTTCCCAGCGAAGGCCTTCCCAGGGGGCGGCTACGAAGCGCCCGATAATATCCACGGAGTGCTCGGCTGCCGACGACCCGACAAGTCGGGTAGGGCTGTCGTGATGCTGAACTGGTGGCCCGGATGTTCTGGCCCTAAAGATCCTCATGATGGTTTCCTGAAAACGATTATGAATCGCCCACTATAATTGAAGGCGATGTGGCACAATGTGGCACTCCCGGCCGCGAATCGACTGCCTTTTCCCAACTCGATGGTTTGGGGTGCGCCAGGATGCGGCATTAGGAATATTTCCCTGTTAGTCCTCCCATTTTAAATGTGACCGCCGTTACTCAGTTAAGTTTTCGCGCCATCCGATGTTTATTTGGCGCCAATGCTGATTGATGAGCTCGGTCCCTGTTGTCTATGGGCTGCAGGGATGGCGCCTTGACTGTTGAATTTGCAAAATCACTAGACGTGGGACCGGTATAGCCCCGGTCCTCCTTCGGTCGACTCTTCCCAGGCACCATTAGATCGGGCTCTGTCGACCGCTGCTTGCGGGGTGCCAGGAGAGTGAGGTTTCGCAAGAGGTGCGGGCCAATTGCCCTAACGCCCGGTGCGAGAGGATCCAGCCAGTAATCCTCGGCCTCGTAGTAGCTGGATGCGGGCAGGGCGGACGCTTGACGTGCTTCCCTTTACCCCTTCGTTGTTAACCTGTGGCGGAAAATCACAAGAGCTTGGCGCGCAAGACGCTCCCGAGTCTCCGGCATCTTTCTCTACTATGATGTTTAGCTCCCCACGTGACCTAGTTCAC
The DNA here is from genome assembly GCF_030209335.1 of Pseudarthrobacter sp. fls2-241-R2A-168. Taxonomy (NCBI): domain Bacteria; kingdom Bacillati; phylum Actinomycetota; class Actinomycetes; order Micrococcales; family Micrococcaceae; genus Pseudarthrobacter; species Pseudarthrobacter sp. fls2-241-R2A-168. The sequence goes on along the minus strand of NZ_JARVSG010000043.1, from coordinate 17,148 downwards.
GCGGGAGTGGATAGTCGTATTTGCAAGCAGACGACGGAGTCTAGGAGGAGTGCAGTTACAACCTGGGGTTAATGCCGGACCGTCCAGCAGCGCCTGACCACTGGTTTGACGTCGGAAGTAATTGAAAACTTGGCCTGAGAAGGTCGAGGTTGCCGGCCCCAATGCGCCCTGAAGTTGGTCAACGTGAACGGCGGTGCAGCCATTCGCGATTGGGGCGGCGCCGAGTACGGGATTGTTGTCTCCGGAAGGTCGACCTTGAACTTCCGGGCCTATCCCCCTTCAGCCCGGAGATTTGCTCGTGATGGGCGGGGTCCCGTGCGCTTGGAAAACCACGACGACGTAGAACGCGCGTACATTGACGCCATCACCGCTCTTGACAAACAAGTTCACACTCAATCCGAGCTTGGCTGGGCGACAACGACACTATAAACAATCGAGAAATCCTAATCCGCTGGCGCATCACCGCCTCTGACGCTGATGCTCAAAGGCTCTAGAAGCGAAAGCCTTTGGCCCGTCAGCACAACAGTGGCTCTCGAACCCACCCATTAGTTAGGTACACCTATGGTAACAACAGCAAGTTCAATCCCAAGTGGGAGATTTATGCCGAAGAGAGGTGGTCTTTGGGCAGGCGTAGGGGCACTGCTCACCGCTGCCGCGATCGCCGATATTCTCACTGGCTTGATGTACGGGCCCCTAGTCACGACAATCATGGCTGATACTTCTTTCACGCCTGCGGAAATCGGATGGTTCTTCAATGCCGCAACTATTGGTGGGGCTGTTTCGGTGGCGCTCACCTCCCGGATGGGGGATATCTACGGCTCGCGGAAAGTTCTCATCGCCGTTTCCATCCTGGCGCTGCTTGGCTCGGCTGTCGCGGGCTTAATGTCCGACTTTTGGCCACTTATCGTAGGCCGCTTCCTCACAGGCTTCTCGGCCGGTATCCCGCTGGGCTGGGGGCTGGTGCGGCCACGGGCAGATGCAACCCAAACGCAACGGATCTCCGTTTGGCTCACGACCGTAGCGGCAATTTTCACCCCGGTTGCAATTTTGCTTGCGGGCGTTTCGGCGGCAGCGGGGCTCTCATGGCGGTCAGTGACTTGGTTCATTTTCGGCCTATTTGCTATGCAACTGCTCTTCGCCTTGGCATCCCGCCACGCGCCACTACAACCACGCACTACGACAGTGACCACAAATACGTTGGACTGGGCAGGTGCAATCGGCCTTGGCCTCTGGGTCACCGCGCTACTTCTGGGCATTAGTGCTGGCCCTGAGAATGGGTGGACGTCCCCGTTGGTTCTTGCCTACCTCGCAGCCGGTGCTGCGCTTTTTGTGGCATGGATTTTCCAACAGCGGCGCGCAGCCTCGCCTGTGATGTCATTTGAGAATATGGATCTGCGCCAGACAATAGGGGGTTACTTGTGCATCGTAATCCTTTCCTTTCTTGGGCTTTCGTTTTTCCTCGGACTTCCGAATATGATGCAGAACCCAAGCTGGGGGCTAGGGCTTGATCCCCTGGCCTCAACTTGGCCTCTGCTGATGGTGTTCCCGGGAACATTGGTCTCCGGTCAGCTTGTCAAGTCCCTTTTGCCGCGCATTGGGCCGAAGGTCTTCCTGCCTTTGGCGTCGATATCATCACTTATAGTCACCTTGGGTGTCGCTTTCGCGCACGATAGCTACTGGTTGTTTTTCCTCTGGAGCTTCTTCTATGGCGTGCTGGTCATCGCCATCTACGCTTCCGGCTATATGCTGGTCGCGGCGTCCACACGCCAAGACAATCCGTCAACAGTGTTCGGCGTACAAGGCGTCATCCAGTACCTCTCAATTGCGATTGCCACGGCGATCGTGTTCAACGTGATTGCACCCGGACCGGACGGGTTCACCCCGGAGTCATCTTGGACGGGGCTCTTTGTCGGACTATCCATCCTCCTGGTGGTCATGGCAGGCGTATGGTGGTTCCTCGCCCCTCGTAAACTAACGGACCGCCATGCTATTGGAGCATCTGACAGCCTTTCGGGTGCCCTGGAAATTCCACCGGCCGGCGCTGTCCCTTCGGCTGTCGGCAAAGGATAGGTTCCGGTTGGATAATGTCCCGCCTCGCATTTGACGGGTAACCCGCGAGCGGCGGCGTTCCTAAATATTGGCCATTCTTCACAGGGGTTCGGTGAGGAATGGCCAATACCCAGGTGGGGCAAAACGGCGCTAAGACGAAGGTCAAAAGCTCCGGAATCCCCCAGTCCGCCGCCACAATCAGATCCTGATACCCTCGGACGGGGAAGTCTACATCGGCTCCCAATGCGGAAATTGTTGTTCGATGCTGTGAGTCCCGCGTTTCGGAAGTACGTCCTGGGGCCCAAATGTTTCTTGCATGGTGCCCTGTCGGGAGTGGGACAGAGACTTGGTGGAACTGGCCACTCACCTCCTTGCCTTTCCTCGGGCGCACACACCAGTGGACCCACCAAACCATTAGCTCACGACCAGATCCTTTCCGGCCTACCAGTACGTGCTTGGGCGAACGGCGGAACTGGAAGCTGAAACAGTCCGCCAAGATGCGGGACAAACCAGCTCGGAATGGTGACAAGGAAACAACGCGCGCATTATTGGCACACCCCCGACTCTCACAGCTGAGCCTGACACCACCAGAGCTCCCATTCCTTGAGAACGCATCGTCGCAGCGGCCGTCGTCGAATGGCGAGGGAGGATCGCGCTTCTCAGAAGGAACCGACGGGCCAGACATAACAGCGGCACGCGGCATTGCATCCGGGTCGGAAGCCAAGGATGTTTTGGACGTCCGGCCAGGGCCTGCACTCGTGCTCGTCGACGCCGCGGAGCCATCGATCAGGGTTGTCATGCTGGAAACGCTTCTTCCGTACTGGATGAATGAACGGATGAGGGCGAGCCGGCCGGGCAGGCGACAGGTCTGTGATGGGGCTTCTATTCCAAGCTCCTGACTTATTCCATTGGCGGTGGGTGCTGCAGGCTCTACAGTCTTGCAACCTCCAGGGTGTCAGCCGGCACAGGTCCGCAAGCTCCTTGCCGCCCGGTTGTCTGGGTTGGCTCACTGATAGCGAGCCGCGCCGCTGACGCCCGCCCGGGGCGTGGCTCGACAGAAGCATTCAAACACTTCAAGTCAGGGTGCCCGCCAGGGGTGATCCATTACCGACATCGGCAAAAGGAACCCCGGACATGATCGTCATCGGCATCGACCCTCATAAATCCTCCATCACCGCCTCAGCCATCGATTCCACGGGCTGTCAGCTCGCAGGGCGACGTTTCGTGGTCAACGCAGGAACCGCGAAGCAACTGCTGGGCTGGGGGGCGCGATGGCCCGAACGCAGATTCGCTATCGAGGGAGCCAACGGCCTCGGCCGTCGAATGCTCACATCCTGGTGGCCAGCGGGGAATCCGTTGTCGATGTCCCCTCGACACTAGCCATGAAGGTCCGAGTTTTATCCACCGGAGGTGGCCGCAAGAGCGACCCGTCAGATGCGTTCGCCGTCGCGTAACTGCGGTCCGGCAAGAGAATCTGCGCGCAGTGGCTACCGAAAACCAGAGCACCATTCTGCGCCTGCTGGCCGAACGCCGCGAAGACCTCGGCCACGAACGTGCCCGGCTGCTCAACCGCCTGCACCGGCTCCTGCGCGAGCTGATCCCCGGAGGAGTTGAGTCCGGCCTCAGCGCCGAAAAGGCCGCCGCCGCGATGCGTACCATCCGGCCGGCTACAGCCACCGACGCGCTCAGACGCGAACTCGCCAAGGAACTACTCGCTGACCTGCGGCGCATCGACGCCGGCATCAAAAACAACGAAGCACAAACCCGCGACGCTAAGGCCGCGACTGGCACGACACTGCAGGAAATCTCTGGAGTCGGCGTCGGCCTCGTGCAAAACTCCTCGGCCACGTCGGCGACATCACCAGATTCCCCAGCGCCTCACACTACGCCAGCTACACCGGAACAGCACCCCTCGACGCCTACAGCGGTCAACAAAACCGCCACAGACTCAACACCGGAGGCAACCGGCAGCTCAATTCCGTGCTGCACACCATGGCCGTCTGCCAAAGCCGAGACCCCGGCTAGGCAGGGAGTATTACCTGAAGAAATCCGCCGAGGGAAAAACACCCCGCGAAGCCCGCAGGGCACTCAAACGACGCCTCTCCAATGTCCTCTACAGGCGGATACTGCCCGACCACCATCAAGCGCAAAAACTAGCTGCTTGACCCACAGAGGCGCTATCAGGTCAGATCCGGCGGATCGCAGTCCGCAGCCGTGGAACCCCGTGCCGGTTCAGGATTCGGGGCAACGTCCGGGCGGGGACACCGGTGAGTGCAGCGATCCTCGGCCGCCCGAACCTCACCGTCCGCCGGGCTTCCAGGAAGGCTCGTTCACGTTCCAAACTCAGTCGGCTCGGTGAAGATTTGGGCCGACTGAGCTGTCTGGCAGGCCTGCCGCGCCCTCGGCCCGGAACCGTCTGATCCACCGGTACGCGGGCTGCCGGGAAACGCCCAGCGCAGCAGCGATATGAGCGACCGGGCGGCCCGCGGCCACACGGTCAGCGAACGGGCATCTTCCATAAACTGTCAGACGGGCATTAACCTGGGGCATAAGGACCTCCGAGCGCGAAGCGTGTGAACTAGACAGCTCCACGAAGCCCGGAGGTCCTCCTCGTTTTCAAGCCCTTGCATGTCAACAAGGTCCCGGCTCAGTACACCTGGATTGAGGACCGTGCCCTGCCCGGCCATTGGGAGGGAGACCACCACCGCTACGTAGCGCTCGTCCATCTCCCTAACGACCACACCGCCGAAACTGTTCGAGACGGCCTGATCTAGGCCAAAGACACACTGCCGCACACCTGTCCGGCTCCTTGACCTGGGACCAGGGGGCGGAAATGGCTGCCCATAAATCCTTCACCATAGCCACCGACCCGTAGGTCTACTTCTGCGACCCCACTAGCCATGCCACGCGGCTCAAGCAAAAACACCAACGGGCTGCTGCGCCAATACTTCCCCAAAGGCACCGCGCTGTCCGTCTACGGACCCGAAGACCTCGCCCAGGCACACAATGGCCGCCCACGCAAAACGCTGGACTGGAAAACTACAGCCGAGCGTTTACGTGATGTTACTCCTAACCAACTAAGCAGTAGGTGTTGCAACGATCCCTAGAAGCCGCCCTACGGCAGGCCAGCCCTTCTGCCGAGCCACCCTTAATAGTGCCTATGCCGAACATTTGCTTAATTGTCGTGCGCTACCTTAGCTCCCGGCAAAGCTCCTGTGGTGAGACCCATACTTCGTGGCCTTTGCAGACTTGCCGGTCAGCGATCCAAACGGCGGAAGAATCAGGCATCGCCTCTTCAATGAATCCGGTTCGCAGAACTTGACCGCGGAGGCGAACTTCCACCAATGCGTTGATCAGCGGCGGGCTCCATTGCTTGTGCTTGCGTGGCGTGGCCCGATTTTCCTGACATGTCAGAGGCTTTCTAGATTTGGACTCATGTAGTGGTTCCAGCTGTTGGCTGCCGCTACTGACCTGAGTTAGCCCTGGAAGGGCGAGGCGCGCGACCCTACCCGAAAGTTACTCTGGGCCAGTCACGGTTCGGAATGCGCCAGAACAACAGCACTGGCATGCCTGGCCGCAATGGGGCACGGCGGCAGAGACGCTATCTGGGCAACCGGCAAGGCAGTTGCCGCCGGTCCCGACCAGTAGGGCCAACGCACCTCCCGTCACCAGTGCTGATTCTCATCAGCTGTTCGAAGACTTTCGAGTAGCCCTTGCCGACCGGAACGTTTGGGTTGACGTCCTTGGTTTCCTTGGCGCCCGTGGGCGACTACTTGACGTCGATCGAGTGGGCGTCTACGAGTTCGCGAAATTTCGCGCCGTGCCAGATGAGCGGCTCATTGTCACCCACACCGAGCTTGCTCACTTCGAGTAGGACCATCCAGTGGTCCCCCGCCTCCGCAACATCGTGGATCGAGCATTCGAGCCACAGCGCTGCATCCTCGACGAAAACAGAACCGGACTCGTTGACCTCAATCGCCACTTGCTCGAAGCGCGCAGCGCGGTCCTTGCTCGCGAGCTTGCGGGTCAGATCTCCCTGGCCTTTGCCGAAGATTGAAACGCCGAGCGAACGGGCACCCTTGATAACTTCCCAGGTCTCGGACGACTTTTGCACGGCGACAGACACGAGACACGGTTCTAGTGATACTCCAACCATGAACGACGAAGCGACAAGGGCGTGCTTCTCGTTGTCGATGTCCACCGCGAGCACTGCCACACCGGACGGGAACTGCGCAAACGCTTTTCGCACAAGCATCGGGTCGTCGTTGAAGTTACTCACCTTGGGTTGGGTCATCAGTTCCTGAGTCATGAGTTCTAGTCCTTTCGAGGGGTACATGCCCGTTGCTTTGCTGGCCACCACCATGGTGACCAGGGATACGACCTGATGGCTGCAGCGGGCAACAACTATCAGCGGAAATGCTTGAAGCTTTAGTCGTGCCCCTCAAAAGAGGGGCTCCAACCGGTACAACGTGTTCGGACCCACTCTGGTCGTAATTCGGATCACACTGAACAGGTTCAAAGGCCACATTAGGGTGTTCTTTCCGCCCGTTGGGAGTCCCCCTCACGCCAACCATTTGGGTTTTTCCGCCATACGTCTTTTGGAGAGCGCAAGTGCATCCTCACGCAGGCAGCAAGCAGTCAAACCACGGCTCTGACCGGCAAACACACCGGGGTCCTTCCGATTTAATGGGCGGGATATCTGGGCAGTCAGAGCCTAAGCAACGCCTCATATTTCATTTGTGGCATGAAATCAAAACTTGTTGGCATCATCGAGCCTGCAGAATTCCGCCTTCCCGCCTATAACGTGGCACCTGTAGCACTAGCTGCACCGGATTATCTACTCAGAGGCCAAGCCGGATGGTTGTCAGCGGAGACAAGCACGGTAGGAGCGCAGCAATCGATATTGGCGGCATGGGTGCGACCAAAGAGTGGGCAGCGAAATCGCGCGCCCACGTCTCTGTGACTATCAACGTCTTGCTTATCCATGCCCACATGCGGACGTCCAGCACGAAAAGCGCCTAAGCAACCCTCTTGAGTAACCCATCGTTTGAAGCAACCAACCGAAAGTGAACTGGCAATGAGTACTTCCAAAAAGACCACCCGGCTGCGTGAGTTCTTCACAAGCCCCGGCACCGAGGTGTTGCCGATGGGGGCGCTGCCGGTCCATGCGCAGATGGCCGAGGCTGGCGGCTTTGGCGCCTTCCAGATTTCCGGTGCTTTCTCGTCCTGGTGGCTTAACGGGCAGCCCGATGTGGGGCTGATGACCCGGACCGAAGTTATGGACAACGCACGGCGGGTGGTGCAGTCAGTGGATATCCCGGTCTACTGCGACGCCGACACCGGATTCGGCGGCATACAGAACGTCGGCAGGACAGTCCAGGAGTTCATCCATGCCGGCATCGCCGGCATCCACATCGAGGACCAGCTCGAACCGAAGAAGGCCGGCGGCCAGGCCGGCATCGCCATTGTTTCGGACGAGGAAGCCATCGGACGTTTGAACGCCGCCTGCGAAGTACGCGACAAACTTGACAAGGACTTCGTCATCACGGCCCGCACGGACGCATACGCGGTGGCCGGCGGAGGCCTCGAAGAGGCCCTGCGTCGGGGCAGGCTGTACCGCGAAAAGACCGGTGCTGACGTGATCTTTTACGAAGGGATCCGCAACCGGGAGGATTGGCGCTACCTCCTTGAACAGACCCCGGGACCGGCATACGTGATCCCCAGCCGGCACGCCGGACCCACACCTCCAGTCGCGCAGCTGTCGGAATGGGGCCAGGCCGTCCAGATCTTCAATTTCGCCGTGCCAAGCGTCCAGGCAGTCTGGAAACTGCTTTTGAAGGTCAGGGATTCCGGCGAATTGGCTGCCTACGACCAGTACATTGCTGAAGCGTTCGCGCTGGAAGGGACCGAAGAATTTGTCGGCTTCGGAGACCGGTTCGTGAAGCCGACCTACCAGCAGGTCCGGGAACTGGAGGAACGGTTCCTTCCCGCGTCCCTGCAGCGAGACTATGAGAACTCCACCCACGACTAAACACTAAAAGCGCACATATCAACCAGTGCGGCTCCCGACTGGAGCGGAAATTTCAGCAATACAGACGTTTATGAAAGAAGCCATGACAAAGCCAAACCGCCCACTTGTATACAACTTTTTTGCGATGGACACCCCCTCGCACATGTCGCAAGGTATGTGGACACATCCGGAAGATCGGATAACGGAATACAACGACCTTAATTTTTGGGTGGAGCTCGCCCAGCTTGCCGAGCGGCACCACTTTGACGGCATTTTCCTTGCAGATGCCTTCGGCATGTATGGCGCAGAATTCGCTAGCGTCGTGGAACATGCGCTGCAGTTCCCGATTAGCGAGCCCGCGATGCTGATGTCCGCAATGGCGCAGGCAACAGAGCATCTCGGCCTCGTCTACACCAGCTCGATCGTTCAGCAGCATCCGTTTTCTTTCGCCCGACAGATCTCGACCCTGGACCACCTGACCAAGGGCCGTATCGGCTGGAACATGGTCTCGAGCTTTAGTGATAACGGCTACAAGAGCATGGGCCACGACGAGATCCTTGGCCACGACGAGCGATACGAATGGCTCGACGAATACCTCGAAGTAGCGTACAAGCTTTGGGAAGGATCGTGGGTCGACGGAGCCGTCCTCAAGGACCGCGCAACGAAAATCTATGCCGATCCAGCAAAGGTGCGCAAAATCATGCACCAAAGCAAACGATTCAAGGTGGAGGGGCCACATCTGGTCGAGCCTTCCCCGCAGCGCACCCCTGCCCTCTTCCAAGCAGGTTCATCGCCGACCGGAATGGACTTTGCTGCGAAGCACACCGAGGGCGCCTTCCTGATTTCAGTCTCTGCCCAGGATGCTGCGAACAAAGTCGCAAAGCTGAAGGAGCGGGTCAAGGCACATGGACGAGACACTGCCGATATCCACTTCATCGAGGGAAAGATTTTCGTCGTGGGATCTACTGAGGAAGAAGCGCAGCGGAAGTCTGATGAGCTGGACGAATACGCTGATTTCGAAGGTCAGATGGTCCTCGCTAGTGCTGCAGCCGGCATCGATCTGACAAAGTTCGATCCAGACGAGCCGCTCATCAACATCGTTGAACATGCCCAGGGCATACGAAGCGGAGTTGAGCGCATCATTGAGAACGCCCCTAAGGGCACGGTTCCAACGCTTGCTGATTTCAATCGGCAAACATCGAACCAGTACAAGGTCGTTGGCACTCCGGAATCGATCGCCGACCAGATCACCGAGTATGCCGCGGCTGGGGTCACTGGTTTCAACCTCATAAACATTACCGTGCCCGGAACATATACCGATTTTGCTGAACACGTCACCCCTGTGCTCAAGGAACGTGGCCTCATGCAACGCGAATACCGGGAAGGAACCCTTCGGGAAAAACTGTTCCCCGGCCACGGACCACGCCTGGATGAAACCCATCCGGCAAGTACCTACCGCGAGCGCGACGAGTACGTCAGTGCACGTGATGAGTCAAGGCAACCTTCAGAGGCCAAATAAGGGGCGGAGCGAGGGTACAGCACCCAACTCGTTGCGCTGATGCTCACACGGAAGATGGACCGGGAGCGGCGGCCCGGTCCATCCTCCGTGGCGTCGGGTCTGCACAGCAGGCGCTCATCGTGCTGCTGTCCACCGGGGAACCCGAGACCAGAACCGTGGAGAAGCCAAGCCAAGCCGCAACACACTCACCGAGTGGGGACTCGCTTCTCTGGAAGGTAGATATCAACAAACGGGGCCGACAGCCTTGCCGGCGTACCAGTGTTTCGGTGGGCGTTTCTGATTATGGGAAGTAGGTAACATATGCTGCAGGTGACAATCGTCGTTGGGAATCCCAAGCCGGAGTCCCGGACGCGGATGATCGCAGAGGCCCTCGTGCAGAAGCTTTTGGATCCCGGCTCATTTGAGGTCCATGTCATAGAACTTGCCGATTATACGGATGAGATCTTCACGTGGCCGTCCGAAAGAATGGGGAAGCTGAGTGCGGCCGTTGCGGAGAGCGATCTCGCAATCTTCGCCTCACCGACTTATAAGGCAACATATACAGGGCTTCTGAAAGCCTTTCTGGACCGCTACCCCGCTAACGCCCTGGCGGGAGTCACCGCAATCCCGGTCCAGACCGGGGGCGACGCTGCCCACTCAATGGGTTCAACCTTTACTCTGTCTCCACTTCTGGCTGAACTGGGTGCGATCGTTCCTGGCCGGGGATTCTACCTGGCCCTGACTGAACTGGGCAACCTTGACGAAGCTGTTGGAGCCGCGGCCTCAGAGTATGCTGCCAACCTCCGCCGGCTCAGCAACGTTGCACGCGCCGTCGCTGAGTCCACATCCCCGGCCCGTGAAGCAACTTAGCACAGGCATAAAGTGCCACTTCAAGTCCCGCGCTTTCCCGGACACGGCAGCGCCCCCGTGTTGCTGGCACGTTTGCTACTCCCCCGCCATGGCAAGCAACCAATCCCCCGGCAGCAGTAGCCTTTGTTGATGGAGATCAGGAGATCCTGAGTAAGTTTGAGATGTCACGGTGGGCGGCCCGACTCATCTGTAATCTCTGGGGCTGGACTTCATGCCTTTACCAGCCTTTTTGTGAGGCACCAATCTACCAATTTCCTGGAGAACGACTTGAAAGTTTTGATCCCGACGACCATCCCGCTGGTATTTCCTCCGAGACAGGAGGCGACCTTCCATTCCTATGATGTAACCGCCCCTATGCCTTCGGAGCACCTCGACGCGGAAGTCCTGGTCGCGTGGCAGAACCCTGCTGCCCAGCTGGCATCGGCAGCGGCAACTCTTCACAGTCTCCAGCTTGTCCAAGCCTTGGCTTCAGGCACCGACGCAATCGTGGCCGCCGGATTCGCGCAATCGGTAAAAATTTGCTCCGGGCGCTCTTTGCACGATGGACCCGTAGCCGAGCACACGCTTTCGCTCCTGTTCGCATGCATCAGGAGGCTCGATACACTCCAGCTCGCGCAACAAAACAAACATTGGGACATGGACTACGGCCGCCGCCAGGCGCATGCTGAAACAGCCAGTGAATACACACTTTCCGGGGCTCACATCCTCATCTGGGGATTTGGATCAATTGCTTCGAAATTGGCGCCGGTCCTGACCATGCTCGGTGCACACGTGACTGGTGTGGCCAGCACGCCCCGACACCGCGGAGGCTACCCCGTGATTAGCGACAAACAGGCACGGGAGCAGCTGCCTGTCACAGATATCGTGATCTCACTCCTTCCTGCAACTGCCATTACCGAGAACCTCTTTGGCAGTGAATTCTTTCCACGGATGCGGAGGGGATCCGTTTTCATCAACGTAGGCCGCGGATCGACTGTCGATGAGCAATCCCTTATTACGGCCCTGAAAGAGGGAACGCTTAGGGTTGCCGCCATTGACGTCACTAAGGACGAGCCGCTGCCGTCCACATCCCCTCTCTGGACGGTGGACAATCTCATTATCACGCCTCACGTCGCGGGCAACAGGCCGCAGAACGCAGAGGACCTGATCGTCAGAAATGTCGAAGCCCTTCGAACCGGGGCACCACTGGAAAACCTGCAATGACAGGTCCGCCCTCGCTGCTGCGCGATAATGCGGTACGGGTGTCAGGCATATAGAGGAAGTACGTTCGCCAAACGAGGCATCGCTCCGGTTGACCTTCGCGATGCACAGCAAGCGTATTCCTAGGCGCCGGTGCATGGACGGATCGACGTCCTTACGCTGCCCCAATGGTTTTCGACCGTTCCATTGGGACCCTTACAGGTTTAGAGGGGCACACTCATGGCGCACCAAAACCCCGGACGTACTGCTTGACCAATCACGAATCGCAGCGGTATATGGCGGTCTACTTCCAGGGCCACTTGTGGCGACCGGGCGCCCCATGCCAAAAAGCTAACGACTATGCCGGGGCTGGGACGGTTCGAAGCTCGGTTGTCGTTAGCTGTCGGTGGTCATCAATCACCCTGGGCGGTAGCACGTGCCGCAGGCCGCTCGGCAGCACTCGACGTCAAATTAGTAGCAGCACCAGTCGCAAGAGGACGGCACCCAGGCGCGTCCGCGCTGGCGGCGCCGTTGTGCCGGAAGACGGTTTGCTGTCTCTGCCCTGACAACGCCTGAAGCAAAGGTAGAGGACGTTCAATTACCGCATGAGCCGATCAGCTCACTTTGATGCCTCGCCGCAGCGTTCGGCCCGGCAATCGTTCCAGACTGTTTCAACTGGGCGGGCAACATCTTGCTCTTGCGCCACGACTGTCACCGGTGTGCGCACGATTCGGGCGACTGGTTCAGGGCCCACCCGGAGCGCAGAAGCCCAGCCGCACCGTGTGTTGCCGCGGCGTCGGCGGAGGTGGCCGCCGCAACCCAGGCGGCGGCTAGCGCGCCCAGGTACAGGTCAAGACCGCGGATTCCGGGGCGTGCGTATCCGTCTCGCTGGGCGGCATCAAGGAACTCTTGAGTTGTGTCAATCATTTGCTGACAGGTCGGCCTTAGAGGGGAGTTGCCGTCAGCGAGAGCAACCCGCACAGGCTCGGGCAGTCCGTCGTAGGCCCGCATCCATTCCCCGACCGCGAGGATCCAGCGGTCGAGCGCCGCCCCGGCGTCGATGTCGGACTCTGCGATGTCTGCCGCTTCCTGCCGCAAGTCAGGGCCGTGTGCTTCGAGAACTGCCGCAATAAGCGCGTCTCGGGTTGGGAAGTGCCTGTAGAGCGTGGCGGGGCCCACGCCTGCTCTTTTGGCAAGGGAATCCATGGATGCCTCCATACCCTCGATCGCGAAGACGCTTTCGGCAACCTCTAGAATCTTGGCGCGATTGCGCCGCGCATCGGTTCGCGTGCCGCGGAAATCAGCCGGTGAAGTCATGAGTCTCGTCTCCTCGAAGTTGAAATCGGAGACCTTCTCCGCTAACGTGAGTGAAACGGAGAAGGTCTCCTCATTATGTCGGAAGAACCTCATGCGGGACAACAACTGACGGATGGCGAACGCCCGCTGTAGCTCACCCCGACCCGGTGACCCGTATGAGATGCGCATCGAAATGAGTATTCGTCGTCCATGCCCTGGCGACGCTCACGGCAGAACTTGACAAGATCGAAACCGGCGAGCACGTCCTCTCGCTGCTACTGGTTTCGAAACCCACAGGGACGTTGACGACCGGTCTTAAGTTTGCACCAGCTAGCCAACTGAATTTTGCTGGACGACAGGATAAACACAATGGCAAAGAAGGAAATCATCCTCGGTATGGCGCTCACCGACGGGTACGGGACGCTAAAAAACGCCTGGCGGGCACCGCATGTCAACTCAGGCAACTACGCGAACATCGAGGCGAACATCCGCTACGCGCAGTCCGCCGAGCGCGGCAGGTTCGCATTCCTCTTCACCCCCGATTTCCCGGCGGTGCGCGGAGACGTCGAACACAGTCCCGTCAGCAACATCCTTGACCCGATGATCGCACTGACAGCCATCTCGCAGGCCACATCGCACATAGGATTTGTGGCAACGGGTTCCACCACCTTCCAGGAACCGTTTAACCACGCCCGGCAGTTCAAGGCGCTCGACGTGTTGAGCCACGGCCGTGCCGGGTGGAATGCCGTCACCACCAGCGACCCTGCGGTCGCCGCGAACTACGGCAAGCCGGTCGTGGGGCGCGCCGAACGCTACAAGCGCGCCCTCGAATCAATCCAAGTCGTGGAAGCGCTCTGGGGAAGCTGGAAAAAGGACGCATGGATCAAAAACCAGCAAGCGGGCCGCTTCATCGACCAGTCGAAGCTTCAGCCGATCAATCTATACGGTGAGCACGTTGGGTCCCGCGGCCCATTGGCCATCCCGCCCTCCGAGCAGGGACAGCCCGTCATCTTCACCTCCGGCGGCACGAGCCCGCACTTGCTCTCCATTGCCGGTCGCCACGCCAGCGGTTTCATCGCCGAGGTGTGGACGATCGAGGAAGCGCGTGCCCAGCGCGATCTCGTGCGACGCGCCGCCCAGGACGCGGGCCGCGACCCCAACGACATCAAATACTTCGCCGGGCTCATCACGACAGTTGCCCCTAGCGTGCGGGAAGGCCTAGACCGGCGCATCGAACATCAGGGCGAGATGCTCGAGGCGCATCTGCCTCATCTCAGTGGCATGCTCGGAATTCCACTGCACCGCAGCCAGCTCGACCAGCCGCTCACACCGGAACAGAGCTCGGCCGCCCACGCATCGCCAGGAGATCCCCGCTCCGGGATCGCATTCAAACTCGCACGAGAGGGGTGGACTATCCGCGACATCCTTGCTCACGGCTCTATCGATTACCACCCCGTTACTGTAGGACCGCCAGGCGTGCACGCCGATCACATGCAGGAATGGTTCAAAGCCGGAGCCGTCGACGGTTTCTGGCTGCTACCGGATATTTATGAAGACGGAGTCGACACCTTCGTCGACGAGGTAGTGCCGCTGCTTGTACAGCGCAGAATCTACCCGGACGAATACGCGGGTAGCACCTTGCGCGAGAATCTTGGCGTCCCGGAGCAGTACGGTCCTGATCCTCGGATATCGCGCGGCACACAGCTCTGACAATGACAGAAGGACTTCCATGAAACACAACGGCATGCTGCTCGGAGCGGCAATGGGGCCAACGAACGGCCACCATCCGGGAGCGTGGCGAATGCCCTGGGCCGAGACCGACTCCTACACCGACGTCAAGTCTCATGTGCGCGCGGCCCAGATCGCCGAGCGTGGCGGGCTGGACTACCTCTTCTATCCCGACCGCGCCTTCATCTGGGGTGACCTGGAAACAGGACCCCCCATCGTGTCCATCGACCCAGCCATGCTGCTGGCAGCAGTCGCCAACTCGACCACGAGGATCGGCCTCGTCCCCTCCCTGTCCACGTCCTTCAACGAGCCGTACTCCATCGCACGGCAACTGCGGGCGCTCGATGTGATGAGCCGCGGACGAGCCGGGTGGAACGCCATACCCAGCTACGAACGAGAAGCCTTCGCGAACTACGGGCTGCCCGTCCCCTCACGCGAGAACAAGTACGGTCGGCTCTATGAAGTGATCCAGATTGTCGAGGCGCTATGGGCGAGCTGGGGGCGGGGAGCCGGTACCCCCGACAAGGTGACCGGGCGCTTCGCGGACACCTCGCACATTCGTCCCATCAACCTGCAAGGTCGCCACGTCGGGTCGCGGGGACCGCTCCAGATCCCGCCCTCGGAGCAGGGGCAGCCCGTCCTCTTCATGCCCTTCGCCAGCGGCGCCGGCATTCAGGCCGCAGGCATGTACGCCAACGGCATCATCGGTATGCCGTCGTCCATCGAGGACAGCCGCCGCCAACGGGACATGATCCGCGCTGTCACCGAGGCCGCCGGCCGTGACGCGGATGAAGTGAAGTACCTGTCTTTCGCCACCTTCGGCCTCGGGGCGACCGAACAGGAGGCCGTCGAGCGACGGATGGCACTCGAAGAGGCTGCTGGCATTGACGGGCGCCTGGCCCACCTGTCCATGATGCTCGGCGTGCGCCTTGACCCACGGGACCGCGACAAGCCACTCGGCGTCGTGCAGGCACAGGCACTCCGGGCCCGCTCCGGATCGCAACAGGAAACCCTCGCCCACAAGCTCGCCAGCGAGGGCCGGACCCCATTGGAAATCCTCGGCCACGGCGTCCTCGACCCGAACCCCGGGGTCATTGGCACCGCGGAGCAGGTCGCGGACATGTTCCAGGAGTGGTTTGACGCCGGCGTCACCGACGGCTTCTCGCTCGTCGTTGACGACCTGCATGACGGGTTCGGCGACTTTGTCGACCACGTCGTGCCGATTCTGCGTCGCCGTGGTCTTCGACCCGACGACTACCAGGGAACTACCTTGCGCGACCACTTCGGGCTCCCCGACCAGCTCGGACCTGATCCCCGCCTGACCGACCGCGAGCTTACGTCGTGATCCGAAGAGCGTCCAGAGTCCGTAAATGAACGTTTGCGCTATACGCACCTGTCAGCCGGCCCAAGCAGCGTTCAGAAAATTGTTGAAGCGGCTCGCAAGCCTTTGCTCATGGGCACGGAACGCACGCTGGCGCGAATACCGACAGTGTCCGGGTCTTGCCCATCACCCACCGTCCCCCGATGACCAGATTCAGGAGGCGAGGTCGTTGTGACAGATCAGTTCCTGCTCTGGCGCCGTTATCAACTCCGTCCAGGATTCGAAACCCGCAGGAGTGCATGAAAGGCCGCAGCCATGGATTGCACGCGTACTGCCCACAAACCCAGAAAACGTCTCGTCGGCCTCGAGCGGCGTGCAAGTGACGGCGTCTGTGTGCGTCTGGCCCTCTGTGCTGTGCAAAGCAATCCGCTCATCCACACGTTGGCAACTTCCTCGGGTAGCCCTGATTCCGGAGGACTTGATAACTCTGAGGAAGTGGATGCTTCCCAATGAAGACCTTCCCACGGGGCCGCTTCGAAGTGTCCGCTCATACTTGCGGAATCGCTGGTTGCCGGCAAGGTCGCCACCTCGTCGTTGAGGCTGTTGTGGTTCTTAGCCGATGGTTGAACAGCTCTATTGAGAAGGATTGTCACGATCTTCTCCGAATCGACTGTCAGATCCCCCGGTATGGGTTTGAAGGTTCTGCGCTGTGGTTGGGAAGCTTCGAGACCCCTTAGCGCTTTCGTCGCTGCATGCTCAGGGACGCCAGGATTAGCCCTGTTGACCGGGTTCTCGTTGTCGCATAAGCGCTAACTGCGATTGCATTACGGAGGGCAGGAAATTGTGCAATCATGTTTTAGTTGGCTCCATCGGGGTCGACCCTCCAGATGTCTATCCCGTCCTGCGCATGGATCATGATTCGGCCTCCGCCTGATTCCCGGTAAATCCATATGGTGCTGGCGTCTTCTGCAGTGATGTCGATGTGGCCTCTGCCCAGCACCTTTCCGTTGGATCGCAGCTCAACAAGTTCATTGCGCCAAAGATGCTGCCACTGTCTGATCAGTTGCGGTTCAAAACGAATAAGTGGAATGGCCGGTGGCCGGTCATTGTCCATGTCCGAGTCCTTCTTCATGTCCACTACACCCCCTTTCCACCGCTGACCATTGGCTTACCAACGCAACGTCCTGCTCAATCTGC
>NZ_JARVSG010000059.1:0-35241 GCF_030209335.1 Pseudarthrobacter sp. fls2-241-R2A-168 | reverse complement strand
ACCAGGCCCAAACACCAACAGCAGCTTGACGAAGAACATAGGGACACTCTCACTTGATGTCGCTTAAACCCGGACGCTCTATCACCTGACGTCGCTTTACCCCGGACGCTCTATCACCTTCCTTTGGGAGGGTGATAGAGCGTTTCCGTTTTTCCCGCATCAAGTGAGCGAGCGTGCGGAAATTTCCTGCATCAAGTGAGAGAGCGTGCGCAAATTTTGCGGCGTTAAGTGCGGGATCGCCGGTGGGTGAAGGGGCACGGGGCGTGGGAGGTAAAGCTTCATCTTTTCTAACCTGTATTGCTTAGAAAACATCGCTTTATCTTATGTGAGTAGAAGCTCATACTGGTGAAAAGACCTCCTCCCACAGCAAAGAAGGATCGGGAAAACCATGACCCACGTTGCAATGGAACCAGCAACTTCAGCCGGTACCGCACCGCAGACCGTCGACGTCGACGTCCCCCAGGCGAAGGCCCTCGCCACCGAAGCAGTCGCCCTGGTCCGGCACTGGCTCACCGAGGCTGCCAAGGTCCCGGTGGACGCCTCCGCCCAACAGCTCGCCGGCGTTCTTAAGGACCCCAACGGCCTGGAATTCACCGTGGGCTTCGTGGACGGCGTGGTCCGCCCCGAGGACCTGAACGTGGCAGCCCGCAACCTGGCGGCCCTGGCTCCGAAAGTTCCGGCCTTCCTGCCCTGGTACATGCGCAGCGCCGTGGCACTGGGCGGGACCATGGCCCCGGTGATGCCGCAGGTTGTTATCCCCATCGCCCGCAAGGTCCTGCGCGAGATGGTGGGCCACCTGATCGTGGACGCCACCGACGCCAAGCTCGGCCCGGCCATCGCCAAGATCCGCAAGGACGGCATTAAGCTCAACGTCAACCTCCTCGGCGAGGCGGTCCTCGGCGAGCACGAGGCATCCCGCCGGCTCGAAGGCACACACACCCTGCTGGCGCGCCCCGACGTCGATTACGTCTCCATCAAGGTCTCCTCCACGGTTGCCCCCCACTCGGCCTGGGCCTTCGACGAAGCCGTGGGACACGTCGTCGAAAAGCTCACACCCCTCTTCCAGCGCGCCGCCTCCTTCGCCAAGAACGGCGGAAAGGCCAAGTTCATCAACCTGGACATGGAGGAATACAAGGACCTGGACATGACCATTGCGGTCTTCACCAGGATCCTGGACAAGCCCGAGTTCAAGAACCTGGAAGCCGGCATCGTGCTCCAGGCCTACCTTCCCGACGCTCTCTCCGCGATGATCCGCCTGCAGGACTGGGCTGCCGAACGCCGTGCCAACGGCGGCGCCGCCATCAAGGTCCGCGTGGTCAAAGGCGCCAACCTCCCCATGGAACAGGTGGAAGCGTCCCTGCATGACTGGCCGCTGGCCACCTGGGGCAGCAAGCAGGACTCGGACACCAGCTATAAGAGCGTCATCAACTACGCGGTGCACCCTGAGCGGATCAAGAACATCCGGATCGGCGTGGCCGGCCACAACCTGTTCGATATCGCCTTCGCCTGGCTCCTGGCCAAGCAGCGCGGCATCGCGGATACCGCACAGCAGGGCATCGAGTTCGAGATGCTGCTGGGCATGGCTCAGGGCCAGGCCGAGGCCGTCAAGAAGGACGTCGGCTCGCTGCTGCTCTACACCCCGGTGGTGCACCCGGCCGAGTTCGACGTCGCCATCGCCTACCTGATCCGCCGCCTCGAGGAAGGCGCCAGCCAGGACAACTTCATGTCGGCAGTCTTCGAGCTGAGCGAAAACGAGGTCCTGTTCGAACGCGAGAAGCAGCGCTTCCTTGCCTCGCTGGACGCCCTGGACAACACGGTTCCGCTGCCGAACCGCCGGCAGGACCGGAACCTGCCGCCGGTCCGGATGCTTCACGAGGGTTTTGAGAACACCCCGGACACCGACCCGTCCCTGCCCGCCAACCGCGACTGGGGCCGGGCCATCCTGGAGCGAGTCCCGTCCTCCACTTTGGGCAATGCTTCCGTGGCGGCGGCTTCCGTCAAGGACGAGGCCACCCTGAACACCGTCATCCAGGCGGCCGTGGAGAAAGGCAAGGCCTGGGGTGCCCTGTCCGGCGCCGAACGCGCCGAGATCCTGCACCGCGCCGGCGAGGTCCTGGAGGCCCGCCGCGCCGACCTGCTTGAGGTGATGGCCAGCGAAACCGGCAAGACCATCGACCAGGGCGATCCCGAGGTCAGCGAAGCGGTGGACTTTGCCCACTACTACGCCGAGTCCGCCCGGAAGCTGGACACGGTCGACGGCGCCACGTTCGTCCCTGCCAAGCTCACCGTTGTGACGCCGCCGTGGAACTTCCCGGTCGCCATCCCCGCAGGGTCCACCCTTGCGGCACTCGCCGCCGGCTCCGCCGTCGTGATCAAACCCGCCAAGCAGGCCGCCCGCAGCGGCGCCGTAATGGTCGAAGCGCTCTGGGAAGCCGGCGTGCCGCGAGACGTGCTCACCATGGTGCAGCTGGGCGAGCGTGAACTCGGCAAGCAGCTGATCTCGCACCCGGCCGTGGACCGCGTGATCCTTACCGGCGGCTACGAAACCGCCGAGCTGTTCCGGTCCTTCCGCCAGGACTTGCCGCTCCTGGCCGAAACCAGCGGCAAGAATGCCATCATCGTCACCCCCAGCGCAGACCTGGACCTGGCGGCCAAGGACGTTGCCCACTCAGCGTTCGGCCACGCCGGCCAGAAGTGCTCCGCGGCCTCACTGGTGATCCTGGTGGGCTCGGTGGCCAAGTCCAAGCGGTTCCACAACCAGCTGATCGACGCCGTCACCTCCCTGAAGGTGGGCTACCCGGAGGACCCCACCAGCCAGATGGGTCCGATCATCGAGCCGGCCAACGGCAAGCTCCTGAACGCCCTCACCACTTTGGGCGAAGGCGAAAACTGGGCCGTTGAACCCAAGAAGCTGGATAACACCGGCCGGCTCTGGAGCCCGGGCGTGCGCTACGGCGTCAAGCGCGGTTCCTACTTCCATCTGACCGAGTTCTTCGGCCCGGTGCTCGGTGTGATGACCGCCGACACGCTCGAAGAGGCCATCGCCATCCAGAACCAGATCGAGTACGGCCTCACCGCAGGCCTGCACTCCCTGAACTCCGAGGAGCTCGGAACCTGGCTGGAGACCATCCAGGCCGGAAACCTGTACGTGAACCGCGGCATCACCGGCGCCATCGTGCAGCGCCAGCCGTTCGGCGGCTGGAAGAAGTCCGCTGTGGGCGCTGGCACCAAGGCAGGCGGACCCAACTACCTGGCCGGTCTGGGCGACTGGACCCCGGCCGCCAGCACCGCCGACGCTCCCATCATGCACCCCGGAGTGCGCCGGATCATCAACGCCGCCAGTGCGGCGCTGGAGCCTGCCGACGACCTGGAGTCGGTCAAACGGGCGCTGGCATCGGACGCGCAGGCCTGGGCTGAGGAATTCGGCACCGCCAAGGACGTGTCCGGCCTCAGCGCGGAGCGCAACATCTTCCGCTACCGGAGCCTGCCAGTCACTGTACGGCTCGCCGAAGGTGCGCCGCTGGCGCACCTGGTCCGGACTGTGGCCGCCGGCGTCCTGGCGGGGTCGGCACTGACGGTGTCATCCGCCGTCGAACTTCCCGCGCAGATTCGCCCGGTGCTGACCGCGCTGGACGTCGAGGTGAGCGTGGAGTCCGACGCCGAGTGGCTGGCTTCCGCGGAACGCCTCGCCTCGGCGGGCAAGCTGTCCGGGGCGCGGATCCGCCTGATCGGCGGTGACGCCGCTGCACTGGCTAAGGCCACAGGCGGCCGTCCCGATCTTGCCGTCTACGCCCACGCGGTCACGGAGGCCGGACGCGTTGAGCTGCTGCCGTTCCTGCATGAGCAGGCCGTCAGCATCACGGCTCACCGGTTCGGCACACCCAACCACCTCTCGGATGCGCTGATCTAGTTCCCGCCCCAAGGGCATACATAAGGTCCGGTGGTTGAGCTTGTCTGGGTTTTGACAGGCTCAACCACCGGACCTCGTTAATGTGCGTCAGCCCAAGTACCAGCCGGGCGGGGTCCAGGTCACGGGAACACTGTGGGCGGAGAACTGTTCGCAATGGGTGCAGGTGTAGGCGACTTCGCCCAAAGTGGCCACGCTGCCGTCCCGCCGGTACGTCGGGGGAATATAGGACTCGAGGTAGACAAATTCATCGGTGCGGCAGGTGTCGCAGGTAGGCTTTCCCACATATCCGGTATCCGTGGTGGCTATCCCGGAGCCGAGTGTTGAACTGCGGGTGGCCGGTGGACGCAGGGTGTTGTGCTGGCGCGCGTGGGTGGAGCTGAGATGGGTGTTCTTGGCTGTCGTCATTGGCTGCCTGTCCCGAGCACGGACCTGGCACGCAGGAACGTGCTCGTGTTAGTGAACCGGCCATCTGCTTGACCCTGGGAAAATCAGCATAGGTGATGCAACCTTCCGACATCAATGGAGACCGGGTTGTCTTCCCTTGTCCGCGGCCTTAGTATCTGCGCTTCCCTGAGGGGACAAAGGGTTTCCCAGGAAGGTGTTCAGCGCCGCCATCCAAGATTCAAACGCGTCAAGATGGGCGTCGTGTGACGCTGCCGGGAGGTCCACCCGCTGCGTCTCCGGCCGGGACGCAACGAATGCAGTTTTCTCTTCCTCAGAAAACATTCCATTTTCGCCATAGACCACCAACGTTGGTGCCCTCACTGACTGCCATTCCTTCCAGCGGGGCTGGATCAGTGCGTGCATGATGCCCACCATGACGTCAGGGTGGAAGCGGGGCCAAAACCCGCCGGCTTTCTCTTCAAGATCAGCGGCCCATGCTTCTGCAAGCGGCCCCGGTCCCAGGAAATCCCTGGCGGCCGGTCGGCTGGAGAACGGGACGGGCCAGGAGCGGAAAAATTCCCCGAGCTGCATATTCTCCATATGGCTGCTGCCCCCAGCGCCGCTCTCGAGCAGCACGAGCCTGGAAACCAGGTCCGGCCGCTTCGCCGCAACCAGCATCGCGGTGTGGCCGCCCATGGACTGGCCAACCAATGCGACAGGAGCGGCCACCGCTGTCTCAATCACGTGGACGACGTCGGCCACAAAGGCTTCGCGCGAGAGGTCGCCAGGGCTGGTGGTGCTTCGGCCATGGCCGCGCAGCTCCACCAGACTCGTCCGGAATCCGGTCAAGGCGCGGGCTGTTGCGAAGAATTCCGTGGCGCTGCCTGCCAGCCCATGCAAAATCACCACCGGCAGGCCCGGCCCACCGGTATCGAAGTAGTTGACCTGGACGCCGTTGCCCACATCAAGGAGATGCTGCTTCCCCACGCCCTCGCCTGGTGTCATGAACTCGATGCCCTGCCGTCACGATCCGCCAGGCGGCGGAGATACGCGTACGTGCTGACGGAGGCAACAACGCCCAAGGCCGGGCCGGCCCAGAGGGACTCCGGAGTTCCCCGGATGATGAGTGCTGCCGCGCCGAAGGTCACACCCAGGAGACCCACACCGGGTGCTGCGGGCAACTGCTCCCCGCTCCCTCCGCTTTTCCGGCGCCACAGTGCCTGGGCCATGAGGAACAGGATGGCACCGGCCCCGAAAGCCAGGGGCCAAGGCCAGTCCGCCACTGCCACAACTGACAACGTGGCTCCAAACGCCGTACTAAGGGCCAGTTTGTTGATCCACCCTCTTGTGCTGGTACGTACTCCCACTCGAATCCCCACGTTCTTGTGTGTAATGGCTTGCCTCGCAGATTCCAAGCCTAGGCCGGACGGTTGATGGTCCGGCCCACAATGGATTGCGTCAGTGCGTCGATGACCTCGGAGTTGGCCAGTGGGTTGCGGATCAGGGTGAAGTCCACGTCGCCCACCGCCGGCAGGTCAAAGCGGCGGGTGATGATCTTCAGGTCTTCCGGCACCAGGGATGACGGCATGACTGCCACTCCGATTCCGGCGCGGACCGCGGCAAGCACGCCGCTGATCTGGCGGGTGGTGCACGTGATGCGCCAGGTCCTGCCGTGCGACTCCAGCGCGTCGATGGCAAGTTTCCGGCTCAGGCTTGGTGAGGGGTACGCGATCAGCGGGACCGGCGCCCCAGGCTCAAGCACGGTCTGTTCCTGCCCCACCCAGGAGAAGGAATCGTGCTGCACCACGGTGCCGTCCTTGGCCCCCGCCACCCACTTCACAAACACCAGGTCCAGCTGGCCTGCGTTGAGTTTCCGGTAGAGCTGGTCGCTCTGGCCCACTGTCAGTTCCAGGTTAATCTGCGGATAGACCTGCCGGAATTCGCGCAGGATCCTCGGCAGGCCGGTGATGGCCAGGTCGTCGGCAGTCCCGAAGCGCAGCCGGCCCCGCATGGCGGAGCCCGAGAAATACCGGGCGGCGGCGTCGTGCGCGGAGAGGATATTCCGGGCAAACCCGGCCATCGCATCGCCGTTATCCGTGAGGCGGACGTCCCGGGTGTCCCGGGTGACCAGCACCCGCTTGGCCGCCGTTTCCAGCTTGCGGACATGCTGGCTGACGGTGGGCTGGGCCAGGCCCAGCCGCTCAGCTGCCTTGGTGAAACTGAGGGTTTCGGCCACCGCCAGGAAGGAGCGCAGCTGGGCGGGTTCAAACACTGGGGACTCCAAGGGCGTGAGTGCGGACATCGGCAGCATTGCAGTTCGCAATACGAGTTATAGGGACAATACGTCTCCATAATCCCGCTGCCCCAGCCTAGCGTTAAGGACATCCCGGACCGACCCCAATTTGAGGACACTCCTGTGGCACCCCCACCGCCGTCATCGGCAACCGTCACCCAGCCCGTCATCGACTCAGCCGCCTCCGCGCCGCCGGACCACCAGACCCAGCCCCTCGCCGTCGTCCCTGAACGCCTGCCGTGGAAGCACACCTTTATCTCACTGACGGTGCCCAACTTCAGGATCTTCGCGGTTGGGCACTTTATTGCAGTGATCGCCATCTGGATGCAGCGCATTGCCCAGGACTGGATGGTCCTGCAGCTTTCCGGATCCGTGACTGCGGTGGGCTTTACAGTGGCGCTGCAGTTCCTGCCCTCCCTCCTGCTGGGACCGTGGGGAGGCATGATCGCGGACCGGTTTGCCAAGCGGAAGATCCTCATCCTGTGCCAAAGCATGGCCGCGCTCCTGGCCGGGGCCCTCGCCATCCTTGCGCTGACGGGAGCCGTCCAGGTGTGGCACGTCTACGTTATTGCGCTGGTCCTTGGCCTGGTCACCGTGCTGGACCAGCCGGCCCGGCAGGTGTTCGTCAACGAACTGGTAGGCCCGACCTATCTGCGCAATGCGATCAGCGTGAACTCCACTACCTTCCAACTGGGCGGCCTGATTGGTCCTGCCCTGGCCGGATGGCTTCTCACCGCAGTCGGTGCAGGGTGGGCTTTCGCCGGCAATGCCGCCGCCTGCTGCTCCACGGTGGCCATGCTCCTGATCCTGCGGAAGGACCGGTTGTTTGTCAGCGCCCCCGCCCCGAAGAGCAAGGGGATGCTGCGCGAAGGATTGAGCTACGCGCTCAGCAAGCCCACCATCTACTGGCCATGGCTGATGGCCGGGTTCATTGCAGTGTTCGCCATGAGCCTGCCCGTGGTCCTGGCCGCGTTTGCCGACCACGTCTTCGACGTCGGGGCCGGAGGCTACGGACTCCTGAACGCCCTCGTCGCGCTCGGAGCCCTCGCCGGAGCCGTGGCATCCACCCGGCGGCGGCACCTGCGGCTGCGTTCGGTGGTGTTCTGCGCCGGGATGTACGGCGTGATGCTCTGCCTCGCGGCCATCGCGCCGTCCATGCCTGTGTTTGGCGCCGTGATGGTGCTGTCCGGATTCTGGTGCCTGATGTTCCTGACCGGCTCCAACCAGCTGGTCCAGGTGAGCTCCAACATGCGGATCCGGGGCCGGGTCATGAGCCTTTACATCATGGTGCTGATCGGTGGCCAGGCCATTGGCGGGCCGATGCTCGGCTGGCTGTCCGAGCACGTCACCCCGCACGCGGCACTGTTGGTGGCCGGGGGCGTCCCGGCGCTAGCCGCCCTGACGGTCGCCGTGATCCTGGCCCGGAAGGGCTCGCTGCTGCTAAAGGTCAGCTTCAAGGACCGCCGCCACCCCGTGAGTATCGTCAGCAAGGCGACGGCGGCCTGACCGCGGATTACAGGGCAGCGTGCGGGTAGGCGGCTTCCCGCTTCTGGAACTCCAGGACGTCCTTGTTCCGGACCACTCCGTCGCGGATCTCGATGGCCCGGGCGATGGTGTCGTTCTGCGCCCAGGCTTCCGGGCCGTCCATAACGGTGGCCAGGAACGGCAGCAGGGCCTGGCTGATCTCCCACGTGGCGGAGTTCCAGAGATACGACGGGCTGTGGTCCACCGCGTAGTAGTTGATGTGGTCACCGACGGTGAACATTGGCTCCGCGAACGTGGTGGACCTGGCCCAGCTGAACCCCATCCCTTCGTCGCAGGATACGTCAACGATCAGGCTCCCTGGGGCAAAGGCTGCGAGATCGTCAGTCTGCAAGTAGGTGAGCGGACTGTTGGGGTCCTGCAAGGTGCAGTTGACCACGATGTCACTCTCGGCAAGGAAAGGCGCCAATGGAACCCGGCCCCGCTCAGTGATGACCTGGCTCAGGAAGGGCGCTTCGTCGTCGTGATCAAACTGGACGATGTTAACCGAATGGATGGGGGCGCCGACGGCGGCCACCCCGCGGTTGGTGAGGACCTGGACATCGTGGACGCCATGGGCATTCAGCGCGGTGACTGCCCCACGGGCGGTGGCCCCGAAACCGATCACCACAGCGCTGAGCCGCCGTCCGTAGTCGCCGGTGGAACCGGTCAATGCGAGGGCGTGCAGCACTGAGCAGTACCCGGCCAGTTCGTTGTTCTTGTGGAAAACGTGGAGGCCGAAACCACCATCACTGGCCCAGTGGTTCATGGCCTCGAAGGCGATCAGGGTCAGCTTTTTGTCGATGGCCAGTTGGGTGATGGCACGGTCCTGGACACAGTGCGGCCAGCCCCAGAGGACCTGCCCGTCCCGCAGCTCGGCGAGGTCCTCCGGCTGAGGCTTGGGCAGGAGTACGACGTCGGCACTTTCCAGCAGCTCCTCCCGGCCCGCCATCCTGCCCACCAGGGTGGACAGGTGCGCATCCGGGATGCCAAAGCGCTCGCCGTAGCCTTGCTCAAGGATGATATTCCGCCGTACTTCGGGCTCGATGCGCTCAAAATGCAACGGATGGATGGGGAGCCGCCGCTCGGCCGGCTTTCGGGTGGAAGCCAGGACGCCCAGGGTCAGCTTGTTTTCAGGGGCGGTCACTTTTTCTTGGCGGCCTTGCTGGACGTGATGTCCAGGGAGCTGGCCGGCGCCGCGGCGGCCTTCTTGTCTGCGCGCTTTTCCTTGATGGACTTGCCGGACTTTTTGGATGCTGCTTGACGCGGGGACTTGTCAGCCATGTTTGCTCCTGTAGCGGAACCGAAGAGGTTCCTGACCTCTGACCATACACCCGGGGACCTAATGGCTCTGGGGTGTCCGGAAGGATCGGCGGAGCAGCGTCCAGGAGTCCGTGGGTCCGGGCGTGGCAGTGCCTGCGCAAAGTGGAGCGGCTGACGGGAATCGAACCCGCGTATCAAGCTTGGGAAGCTAGCGCTCTACCATTGAGCTACAGCCGCAGCGCCCCCGTTTCAGGGGCAGAACATAGCTTAGCGCAGATGTGCCGGCGGGCCGTCCAGGCGGCATGCAAACGGCGCGTGTCCGGTCACCGGGACGTCATGCAGTAACTCTTCAATAACGTCGAGGGCGCTGGCTAGGTAGGCATACGGAGCGCTGGCTAACCTGATCCGGTAGCTGCGGTGCCGGGGGGTGCAGCTGCGCGGCAGGCCGACGTCAACCACGAAAGATCCCGATGGCATTCGCAGAGCATGAGGTCCTCATCCGGCGTGACGCCATGGCTGTGTACCTGTACCTGCTTGACGCCACCAATCTTCCGCTCTGGCGTGACGGCGTCCGCAGGGTCAAGCTGGTGGATGGATCCGAGGGAGCCAAGGGTGCCGTCTACCGGCAGATGGTGGCGGGCCGGTCCGGCCTCAGCATCCCGGCAGACCTGGAAATCACCAGCGCCAGGCCCGGAGCCGAAATCCAGTTCCAGGTGACGTCCGGTCCTGCGATCCGGTCCGGCGGCTATTACCTGAGCACGGAAACCGCGGGGACCAGGGTCCGGTTTGCCCTAGAAGCCCAGCCGGAAGGGCCGCTCGGATTCCTGAACAGGCTCGGCTTCCTGAGCACTATGCTCCAGCGGAGCCTCTGCGCCGAAGTGGCCCAGCTGGAGCGCCTCAAAGACGTCCTGGAACTCCAGCCGGCCATCTAGCCGCTCACTGCGCCAGCCGCTGTCCGGCCCAGGGGCCGGGAATGTTCGACGGCGAGGCGAGGCTTCCCGAGGTCAGGTCCCAGTACTGCACAACGTCGTTGGCCCGGCGCAGGGCAAGGCCTGTGGAGTTCAGCCCGGTAACGTCCTTCAGCGGCCGGATGCCCGTAACATCGGCCCAGCCGGTGGCCACGGTGGGCCTGGCCTCGGCCCGTAAAGCGGTGGTGCCCCAGCCGCGGTAAAGCTGGACCGAGCCGTCGGCGCGGAGCGCCAGCACGTCCTGGAACCCGTCGGCGTCGTAATCCGCCATGGACAACTTCCGCGCGGCACCGATGCCGCCCACCAGGGTGCGTTCGGAGAGGTCGCCCGTGCCCTTGTTCGGATAGAGGTACAGGTTCCCGGCGCCGTCGAGGGCAAGGATCTGGGGAAGCCGGTTGTTGGCGCACCAGCCGCCCACGGCGAGAGTCAGGGTGTCCCATCCTCCGTTCCCGAGGGTAACGGGGGACTGGAAGCCTCCGGCAGCGATGCCGCGGTGCAGGGTCAGCGTTCCGTTGGTCCATTGCGTCAGGAGGTCGAAGGCGCCGTCACGGTCCCAGTCCGGGGTGAAGACTTCCTTGGCTCCCGTGAAGCCGGAGCCAATGACTTTGGTTGCCGCGAAGGTGCGTGCGCCCGTGGCGGCCCTGGCCAGGAGCTGGCCGCCGGAATCTACCGTCACCAGGTCACCCGGTCCCTTGATTGCCGCCGCGGAGAGGTCCAGTGTGGGCGGCATGTGCCGGACGGGAGCATCACACATGCTCGGCGCGGGCAGTGGGAAAGCACCTCCGGACCCGGTGCCGCCGGACCCCGCGCCGCCGGGGGAATTGACGGTGCCGGCGGGAAGGGTGGTGTAGCCGAAGAAGTTCACCACGCCCCAGATCTGGTAGGTGGAGTTGGTGTAGGAAATTCCGGCACCCATCACGTTGAAGCGCGGATCGAGCAGCATGGCATTGTGGCCGGGCGACCCCTTCCACCACTCCACCAGCTGCGCGGCGTCCCGGTCCGTGCGGATGGCAATGACTTCGCCGGCGCCGTTGTTGGGATTCATGGCACGGGAGTCGGTCCAGAAGTTGGCGCGGTGCTCAATCACCTCGCGTGCGGCGATGCTGTCCGACCATTCCTGCGCCAAGCCCGCCACCGTGGGGTGGTATTTGACCGGGTTCAGGCCTTTGGACACCCTGTATTCGTTGATCCTGTTGAACACGGTGAGAACTGCCGCCGCGTTGTTGTCCGGCACCAGGGCCTCTGGCGCGGGCAGGGTTTGAGTGGATTCAGGCGCCGCAAGCCGGGTGGTTGCGGGCGCTCCCAGTTCTTCATCAGGTGCCCAAAGCGGCGGAATCGAGGGCACCGCCGGTGCAGGTTCGGGGGAGGTTGGGGTGGGCGCTGCCAGTGCCTCGGTTCCGGCCGGAGCTGTGGGCGGCTGCCCGGCAAGAGGCTGGACTGTAGCAGGCTGGGCTGGGCTGGGTTGCGTTGTCAGCACACTGGCCCCGGACGGGGAGGCCGGCCGGATGTCAGGATCGACGGCCGGGGTGAGCCGGGCCAAGGCTGAAGGGTCGCGCCGAACGGCTGCGGGGTCGGCGACCGCTGCCGGGCCCAAGGTGACACCGTGTGAACCTGCAGCGGACAACTGGCCGGCCGGCAACGGTGCGGGAAGGCCTCCCACGGAAGAGGAGACCAGCGCTATGGAACAGAGCACGCCAATAAAAGCGGGCGCTACTAATTTATTCACAACATCCCCAGCTCTGTTGGGCCATCCGGGAGACCATCCGGCGCCTTAATCACTGAGGCAACATTAGCCCCAGCAGGGCACAGCAACAACGAAAGAATGCAGCTGTGGATAACCGATACGGTAATTTGGGACGGTGCTGATCTCTGACCGCGATATTCGTGCCGAAATTGACTCCCAGCGGATCGTTCTTGAACCGTACGATCCGGCGATGGTCCAGCCGTCGTCCGTGGATGTGCGGATCGATAAGTTCTTCCGCCTGTTCGACAACCACAAGTACGCGCACATCGATCCCGCGGAAGAGCAGCCGGAACTGACCCGCCTGGTGGAGGTGGAACAGAACGAACCCTTCATCCTGCACCCCGGCGAGTTCGTCCTCGGCTCAACCTATGAAACTGTCACCCTGCCCGATGACATTGCCGCGCGCCTGGAAGGCAAGTCTTCGCTGGGGCGGCTTGGACTGCTGACGCACTCCACGGCGGGGTTCATCGACCCCGGTTTCTCAGGGCATGTCACCCTTGAACTGTCCAACATGGCCACACTGCCCATCAAGCTGTGGCCGGGCATGAAAATCGGCCAGCTCTGCTTCTTCCGCCTGACGTCTGCGGCCGCGTACCCCTACGGCCAGGGCGACTACGGCAACCGGTACCAGGGCCAGCGGGGACCAACAGCCAGCCGCAGCCACCTGAACTTCCACCGCACGGCAATCTAGTACCGGGCGCGACCTAGGCTTTGGCAGCCACCCTCACGGGCCGCAGCAGGGGCTTGACCAGCGGCTCCACATAACGGGCGGCGAGCGGGCCAACAACGGCCATCAGCAGCACATAGGCAGTGGCCAGGGCTGCCAGCTCATGAGTGACAGCGCCGGAGGCCACCGCGAGTCCGGCAATCACGATCGAGAATTCGCCACGGGCTACGAGCGTCGCCCCGGCGCGGACGCGCCCGGGGCGGGCAATGCCGGCACGCTTGGCAGCCCACACGCCCGTCACCATCTTGGTGGCTGCGGTGATGACGGCCAGCACCAGGGCCCAGCCGAGCACTGGCGGGATGGACGTGGGATCTGTGTTCAGGCCGAACGCCACAAAAAAGATGGCGGCGAACAGGTCCCGCAGCGGTTCCAGGATCCGTGTGGCGTTATGGGCCGTGGCGCCGGAAATGGCGATGCCGAGCATAAAGGCCCCCACTGCCGCGGACACCTGCATGGCAGACGCGACACCCGCCACCAGCAGGGCCGCGCCCAGGACGTTCAGGAGGAAGACCTCCGAGTTCTCGCTGTGCACTGCTTTGGACACCCGGTGTCCGTGCCGCAGCGCCACCATCAGCACCAGGCTCACCACGGCCAGCGCGATGCCCACGGTGGTGAGGCCGCCCAGGAAACTCACCCCTGCCAGCGTGGCCGTGAGGATGGGCAGGTAGACAGCCATAGCAAGGTCTTCGAATACCAGGATGGACAGCACAACGGGCGTCTCGCGGTTACCGAGACGGCCAAGGTCAGTGATGACCTTGGCCGCAATTCCCGATGAGGAGATGTAGGTGACGCCGCCCATCACCATGGCTCCCACGCCGCCCCAGCCCAGGAACAGGGCCAGGGCGGCGCCTGGCAGGAAGTTCAGTACAAGGTCCAGCACACCGGCCTGCCACGAGCGGCGCAGGCCGGTGAAAAGCTCGGCGGCTGTATATTCCAGCCCGAGCATAAGCAGCAGCAGGATCACACCGATTTCCCCGGAGAGGTGCGCGAACTCGTGCATACCCTCGAGCTTGACGATCCCGCCGGCCCCGAAGGCCAGTCCGCCCAGCAGATAGAGCGGGATGGGCGACATTCCGATCCGTCCGGCCAGCCTGGCCAAAAGGCCGAGGCAGAACACAACGGCCCCCAGTTCGATGAGGGTCAGGGCCAACGGGTCCATGGCGTCTATCCGTTACGGAGGATATCGGCCGCCGAATCGAGGCCTTCCTGCGTGCCTACAGCAACAAGCAGATCACCGGTGTGGAGCACGACGTCGGGTCCCGGCGACGGGAGCACCTCACCTTCGCGCATGATCGCCACAATGGAAACGCCGCAACGCGTACGGATGCAGGCTTTGCCCATGGGCTGGTTCTGGAACGGGGAGCCCGGCGCGATGGAAAACTGCCGGGTGACGATGCCGGGAACATCCTTGTGTTCCTCCGTCAGCTTCATGGCCAGGTGCTGCCCGCCGAGCAGGTTGCCCAGGGTTGCTGCTTCATCCCCGGTCAACGGAATTGAGGCCTGGCAGGTATCGGGATCATCCCAGGTGGAAACGATGAGTTCCGTCTGGCCTTCCCGCAGCTCCACAACGCCGATCCGGCGCCCTGAAGCCGTCATAAAATCCTTCCGCCGGCCGAGGCCCGGAAGGTCCGTCTCATCCACGTTCATGATTCCAGCCTAGTCTGACCGGGGCCGATGTGGCGCGGGCGCCGGCAAGTCCGCAGGAAACCCGTTCCCGCCCCTGGCGAGGGGCAGGAATCGAAGCCATGGGGCATGAAAATTGTGGGGGTATCAGGTGGCTGGAACGACGGCGATAGCCGCCTTGTCCGGGGACTTCACCGGCAGCAGGACCAGGAGCCCGGCCAGGAGCACCACCATGATTCCCAGGATGCCCCAGCGCTGGGCTTCGCCCGGTGCCACCAATGGCGTTGCAACGGTAATGCAGAGCGTGAACAGGGCCGGCGCCAGGAAGCTCACGGCGCGGCCTGTGGTGGCGTAGAGCCCGAAGAGCTCACCGGACTCGCCGTGCGGAGCAAGTCGCGCCAGGTAGGCGCGGGACGAGGACTGCGCCGGGCCCACGAAGAGGCACAGGAAGAGCCCGAAGATCCAGAAGGTGGTAGACCCCCGCCATTCCATACCGAAGAAGGAATATTCACCGTTGCCCAGCACCAGGATGACGGTCCCGGCGATTAAGAGCCCCACCAAGGATCCGAGGATGACTGCCTTCGGCCCAACCTTGTCGTCCAGGAACCCGCCAGCGATCGCTCCCACGGCGGCCACCACATTCCCGAAGATGGCGAAGAAGATCACCTGGGACAACTCGAAGCCGAAGGTGCCGGCGGCGATGATTCCGCCAAAGGTAAACACCGCTGCCAGCCCGTCACGGAAAACGGCACTGGCCAGCAGGAAGTAGATGGTGTGCGGGCTGGTGGCGTAGATGGCCTTGATCCGCCGGATCAACAGCCCATAGCTGGCCACGATCCCCAGCCGCCGGGCTTGCGGGGTTTTGGGCAGCTCCGGAACCGCGAAGAGGACGGGCAGGGCGAAGACAAAGAACCACAGGGCGGAGAACACTGCGACAAGCCGGATGTTCAGGCTGTCCCGGGTGGAGGCCCCAAACCATTCGAAGCTCGGCTGGACAAAGAGCTGCAGGACGATCAGGAGCGCCACGATCCCGCCCAGG
This sequence comes from Pseudarthrobacter sp. fls2-241-R2A-168, assembly GCF_030209335.1. NCBI lineage: Bacteria > Bacillati > Actinomycetota > Actinomycetes > Micrococcales > Micrococcaceae > Pseudarthrobacter > Pseudarthrobacter sp. fls2-241-R2A-168. The sequence continues at coordinate 19,769 of NZ_JARVSG010000059.1, read as the reverse complement.
TAGCCGGCTCCCCAGCCCAGCCCGCTGACCTTGCCGATGTTCTTGGGAGTGGAGATCTGGGCCAGCATGGCGTTGTAATTCACGCCTGCGAACTCGAAGAACACGTTGCCCAGGGCGATAAGCGTCACCCCCAGCAGGAGGAACTCGGGCCGGGGGAAGACAAAGAAACACAGGGCAGTGAGGATGGCCACGGCGGCCGTATTGACTCCCAGCCACAGCTTGCGCCGGCCACCCGCATCCGAACGCTGACCGGTGACCGGAGCCAGCAACGCAATGGCAAAGCCGGCAATGGCAAGCGCACCACCAAGGACAGCCGAGGCCTGGTCTTCACCGCCAAACGCCTTCGAGGTCAGGTACACAGTGAAAACGAACGTGGTCATCACAGCGTTGAAAGCCGCCGAACCCCAATCCCAGGAGGCCCAGGCCAGGACGCGGGCCTTGCTGGTGGCCGTGTTCCCCGATGCAAGCTCGGAGAAGGGCTGCGTTGCCCCGGGAGCGCTGGCGCTGTTCATAGGATGCATCGTATCCGCCCGTGGCGAACAGGCAGGGGAGCTGCGGCCGTAAAACCGGGAAAAGTGGCCGGAGCATACAGCAGCGGCGGCGGAATGGGTACTGAAGCCTTGATAAACTGGCCCCTCCCGAACCTAACGCATGAACCGCCTGCTCCAACTTTTGACAATCGAATCCCTGACGAACGCGGAGATACCAGTGATAACAGTCCTTGCCGTGCACTTTACGGTGGCTGTGCTGGCGCCGTTCCTCTTCAGGACGTGGGGCCGCAACGCGTTCTACATCCTGGCCGCTGTTCCCGCGGCATCCTTCGCCTGGCTCCTGTTCCAGTACGCTCCCATTTATGGGGCCGAGGGCGCGGTGTCCGAGGTTGTGCCATGGATCCCGGGCCTCCAGCTTGAGTTTGCCTTCCGGATGGACGCCCTTGCCTGGGTGATGTCCCTCCTGGTGCTGGGCGTTGGCTCGCTGGTCCTGGTGTACTGCGCACGGTATTTCAAGGTAAAGGACCAGGACCTCGGCGGCTTTGGAGCCCAGCTCCTGGCTTTCGCCGGCGCCATGTTCGGCCTGGTGGTGGCGGACGATCTGCTGCTGCTCTTCATTTTCTGGGAACTGACCACCATCCTGTCCTACCTCCTGATCGGGTTTGCCCGGACCAGGCTGGCGGCGCGGCGGTCGGCGCTGCAGGCGCTGATGGTCACCACTGCAGGCGGCCTTGCCATGCTGGTGGGACTCATCATGCTGGGGCAGGCCGCCGGCTCCTACCGGATCTCGGCCATCCTCGCGCAGGCCCCGGACCTGGTGAACGGGACCTCGGCGGCCATGGTGAGCGCCGCCGTCGTCCTTATCCTGGTGGGCGCCATCACCAAGTCCGCGCTGGTGCCCTTCCACTTCTGGCTCCCCGGCGCCATGGCGGCCCCCACGCCCGTGAGCGCCTACCTGCACGCCGCCGCGATGGTGAAAGCGGGAATCTATCTCGTTGCGCGGCTGGCCCCGGGCTTCGCCGAAACGTCCTTCTGGCAGCCGGTGGTGCTGGGCCTGGGGCTGGCGACGATGCTGGTGGGCGGGTACCGGGCGTTGCGCCAGACCGACATCAAGCTCATCCTCGCCTACGGCACGGTCAGCCAGCTCGGTTTCCTCACCATGGTGGTGGGGCTCGGCACCCCGGACGCGGCCCTCGCCGGCCTTGCGATGCTGCTGGCCCACGGCCTCTTCAAAGCCACCCTGTTCCTCGTGGTGGGCATTATCGACCACCAGTCGGGCACCCGCGACGTCACCAAGCTCTCCGGGGTCTTCCGGTCCTCGCGGGCACTGGGCATCGTGGCCGTCATCGGTGCCGCCTCCATGGCCGGTGTTCCGCTCCTGGGCGGTTTTGTGGCCAAGGAGTCGGTGCTGGAGGCGTTCGTCCACCACGCCGGTGACCCCGAGGCCGGTGTTTGGGGCATGGTGGTCCTGGCCGGTCTGGTCCTGGGATCCGTCCTGACCTTCGCGTACAGCGCCCGCTTTATGTGGGGGGCCTTTGCCACCAAGCCGGGCGTTGAACCCACGCCTTTCAAGGCCATCAGCCCTTCATTCCTGGCAGCGCCCGCCATCCTCAGCCTCCTCACCATCGCGTACGGCCTCTGGCCGGTGCCCGTTGACGCCTGGATCCAGCCGTACGCAGCGCTGTTCGCGTCCACCGCGGCCGACGCCGGCACCCCCGCTGAGCAGGCCGGCCACCTCGCGCTGTGGCATGGCTTCACGCCGGCACTGGGACTGACAGCCCTCACCTTCGCGCTGGGCCTGGCCATGTACTTCGGCCGCAATGCCGTGGCCCGGGTGCAGTCGCTGGTGCCGCCGTGGGTGGACGCGGACAAGGCCTACCAGCTCACGATCGGTGCGCTGGATGACGTGGCGGTGTGGATCACCGGCCGCACCCAGCGCGGTTCGCTGTATTACTACCTGGCGGTCATCCTCAGCGTCGCCTTTGTGCTGCCGCTCTCGGCCATCCTGCTGGCGGGCAAGCCCCTGCCGGACGGGATCTACCTGATTGATCCAGGCTCCCCGCTCCAGCTGGTGGTGGGTGCGGGCATCGTGATCGGTGCCCTGGCCGCTGTCAAAGCGAACAAACGGTTCCTGGCAGTGCTCATGGTGTCGGTCACCGGCTACGGCATCGCCCTGATGTTTGCGCTGCAGGGTGCCCCGGACCTCGCCCTGACCCAAATGCTGGTGGAGACCATCATCCTGGTGGCCTTTGTCCTGGCGATGCGCAGCCTGCCCCCGGAGCTGCGCGACCGCACCGGCGGCAAGTACCGCGTGGTGCGCGTGATTATCGGCCTGGGTTTCGGCGTCACAATGGTCTTCGCCGGGATACAGGCCATGGGCGCAAGGATCGCGACGCCGGTGTCCCTGGAGTTCCCGCGCCTCGCCTATGAGGGCGGCGGCGGACTGAACATCGTCAACGTGACGCTGGTGGACATCCGCGCCTGGGACACCTTCGGCGAAATCAGTGTCCTGGCGCTGGCAGCCACTGGTGTGGCAAGCCTGATTTTCGTCCGCGGCCGCGGCGACCGGATCAGGAATTCTGCCACCGTCGCCGAGGGCACCGTGGGCCGGCTCAGGGGAATCGACCCCGGCACGCGGGATGCCGCAGCACTCGCGGTCAGCCGGAAGTTCGCCGCCTCGGCCCGGGACGCCTGGATCGTGGCGGGCCGCACCCTGGCCCCGGAACGCCGCTCCATCATCTTCGAAGTGGTCACCAGGCTGGTCTTCCACTCAATGATCATCTTCTCGCTCTACCTCCTGCTCGCAGGCCACAACCTGCCGGGCGGCGGATTCGCAGGCGGCCTGACCGCAGGCCTGGCCCTGACCATCCGCTACCTCGCCGGCGGGCGTTTCGAACTCCGTGAAGCCACCCCCGTCAGTGCAGGTGCCCTGCTGGGGATCGGGCTGGCACTGGCCGCCGCCTCCGGTGTGGTGCCGCTGCTTCTGGGCGGCCAGGTGTTCCAGACCGCCATCATCGAACTTTGGCTGCCGGTCTTCGGCGACATCAAGTTCGTCACCTCCACCATCTTCGACATTGGTGTGTACATCGTGGTGGTGGGCCTGGTGCTGGACGTTCTGCGGAGCCTCGGGGCTGAGATCGACGAGCACTTTGAACAGCGCCACGCCGATCCCGCCGGCGACATGGCCGACGACGAGCCGGACTTCGCCGGCGACGAGCAGGACTTCGCCGGCGACGCAGCCGCTTCAGAGGACCGCGCCAACGGCCGCGAGCCCGAAGGCCTCGCGGCCGAAACCACCTCGAGGGGCCAAGCATGAGCGTTAACCTGACCCTCCTGATCGTGATGGGCGCGCTGTACGCCTGCGGGATCTACCTGATCCTGGAACGCAGCCTCACACGCGTGCTGCTGGGGCTGATGCTCCTGGCCAACGCCACCAACCTGTTGATCCTGGCAACCGGCGGCTACGCCGGCCTCGCACCCTTTTATGCAAAGGAAACGGGGGCGGAGGATTACAACGACCCCCTGCCGCAGGCGCTGATCCTGACGTCCATCGTCATCTCGTTCGCCGTGACGGCGTTTATGCTCGGCATCATCTACCGCACTTGGGTCCTGGCGCGCCAGGATGACATCCAAGACGACGTGGAAGACCTTCGGGTGGCGGAAACGCCAAGCTTCGACGCCGAGGACGACGCCGAGATCCCCGCCGAAACGTCCGAGTTCCCGGTGGCCACGGTCATGGCAGGCGGCCGCGAGATGCCCGCCGAAAACGCAGCCGCAGAAGAAAAACCCGGCTCCACGAATGTGGCCCCTGGCCCGGAAGGAGGCGGAAGGTGAACATCGCAAGCTTTGCCCCGCTCGCCGTCGTACTTCCCATCCTGGGCGCCGCCCTGACCTTCCTGCTGATCCGGCACTCCCGCGCGCAGCGGGCCGTCAGCATCGGCCTGCTGTCCCTCACCCTGCTGCTTGAGTGCCTGCTGCTGGCCTCCGTGTGGGACGGCGGCACGGCTGCGGTGACCATCGGCGGCTGGCTGCCGCCGTGGGGCATCGTGATGGTGGTGGACCAGTTCTCCTCACTGATGCTGGTGGTGTCCTCGGCAGTGAGCCTCGCCGTGCTGGTTTACGCCACCGGGCAGGGCATGGCCGACGGCGACCACGACGCGCCGGTGTCGATCTTCCACCCCACCTACCTGATCCTCGTGGCAGGGGTCTCCAACGCGTTCCTCTCCGGAGACCTGTTCAACCTCTACGTGGGCTTCGAGATCCTGCTGACGGCAAGCTACGTGCTGATGACGCTCGGCGGGACCGGGCCGCGCATCCGGGCCGGTGTGACCTACGTGGTGGTGTCCGTGGTGTCCTCCGTACTGTTCCTGATCTCCATTGCCATGGTTTATGGGGCCACCGGAACGGTCAACATGGCGGATCTCGCCATCAAACTCGGCGAGCTGGACCAGGGCACCAAAACCCTCCTGCACGTGATGCTGCTGGTGGCGTTCGGCATCAAGGCGGCTGTTTTCCCGCTGTCCTTCTGGCTGCCCGACTCCTACCCCACAGCGCCGGCTCCGGTCACCGCTGTGTTCGCGGGCCTGCTGACCAAAGTGGGTGTCTACGCGATGGTGCGAACCGAGACCCTGCTCTTCCCCGGGGACACGCTCAACACCCCCCTGATGGTGGCCGCGCTGCTGACCATGGTGGTGGGAATCCTGGGTGCGCTGGCGCAGAACGACATCAAACGTCTGCTCTCGTTCACCCTTGTCAGTCACATCGGCTACATGGTGTTCGGCCTGGCCATGTCCTCCACAGCCGGGCTGGGAGCGGCCGTCTTCTACGTGGCCCACCACATCACCATCCAGACCAGCCTGTTCCTGGTGACCGGCCTGATTGAACGCCGCGGCGGCAGCTCGTCCGTGGACCGCCTGGGCGGCCTGGCTAAGCTGTCGCCCCTGCTGGCGCTGCTCTTCTTTGTCCCCGCCATGAACCTGGCCGGCATCCCGCCGTTCTCCGGGTTCCTCGGCAAGGTGGGCCTGATGCAGGCGGGCATTGAGTTGGGCACGCCGCTTGCGTATGCCCTGGTGATCGGTGGCGTGGTCACCAGCCTGCTGACCCTGCTGGCCATCGCCAGGGTGTGGAACCGCGCCTTCTGGCGCAAGCCCTCTGACGCCGAGCACCCGGACCCCGTTCTCCTGGCGGTGCCAGGGGTGAGGGTTGCCGGCCCGGGCGCCAAGCTGAACACCGTAACGCTCCTGCCCCGCACCATGGTGGGTTCCACGCTGGGACTGGTGGTTCTCGGCGTTGCACTGACGGTCTTCGCGGGCCCGCTGTTTACGGTCTCGGACCAGGCGGCACACGACATGCTCAACAGGTCTTCCTACATCCAGGCAGTCCTGGGCGAGGACACCGTAGTGCCCATGATCCTGACGGCCGGAGGAGGAAAATGAGCCGCCGCCGTATTTCGCTGCGCCAGGAACTGCCGCTCCTGGTCTGGCTGGTGATCGTCTGGGGTGCACTGTGGCAGGACTTCAGCCCCGGAAACCTCCTGTTCGGCGCCTTGCTTGCCGTGGCAGTCGCCCGGCTGTTCTACCTGCCGCCGGTAGAGCTGAGCGGCCGCTTTAACATCCTGCACGCCGTCCCCTTCGCGCTGATGTTTGTGGGAAAGGTGGCCGTTGCCAGCGCCCAGGTCCTGTACCTGGCGGTGATGCGCGGACCCCGGGTCAAGAACGCGCTGGTGGCGGTGACGCTGAGAAGCCACCAGGATCTGTTGGTGACCGCCACCGGCCACGTCATATCGCTGATTCCGGGCTCGCTGGTGGTGGAGGTGGACCGGTCAACCTCCACCCTGTACCTGCACGCCCTGAACATCAGCTCGGTTGAGGACGTGGAGAATTTTCGCCAGGAGGTCAGGTCGATCGAAGCCGGGCTGATCCGGATCATGGGCACCCGGGAAGAACTTGAAACCGTACGGTCGGAGGCCGCCGCATGATGCAGACCGTCCTGGTCCTTACAGCCGTGATCTTCTCGCTTGCCGCCGGCGGCGCGATCATCAGGATCGCCCGCGGCCCGTCGCTGCTGGACCGGGTGCTCGCCGCAGATGTCCTGCTCGCCATCCTGGGCGGGGCCTTGTGCGTTGACATGGCCGTGAACCGGCACCTGAACAACCTGATGCTGGTGGTGGCCATCTCTATTATCGGGTTCATCGGGTCCGTGACCGTTGCCCGGTTCGTGGCGGACCGAAGGGAGCAGCCGAATGAGTCCTGACGCTACTGGCCTGGATTTCTGGATCGACCTGTTATCCGCCGTCTTTATGGTGGTCGGTGCCATTCTGTCGCTGGGAGCGGCGATCGGCCTGCTGCGGTTCCCGGACCTGCTCAGCCGCATGCACGCCGCCACCAAGCCGCAGGTCCTGGGCCTGTTCCTGCTGCTGGCCGCGATCGGGCTGCAGATGCGCTCCTGGTGGGTGTGGCCGGTACTGGTGGTGGCCTGGATCTTCCAGCTGCTGACGGTGCCTGTGTCCGCCCATATGGTGGGCAGGGCCGGCTACCGCACCAAGCACCTGCACCGCGAACTGCTGACGGCCGACGAACTGGAGGCTGTAGTGCAGAAAGCCGCCGCCAAAACCGCCCGCGAGGACGGTTCCGGCGACGGCCAGGTGAGGTAACTTCCGCGGGTTAGACGATGTCCTGGCTCTTGGCGAACCGGGTGATGGCGCGCTGGGTGCCGCGGTTGGCCAGGACCTGGATGATGGTGCTCACCGAGGCCGAGATCAGCGCGAACGTCAGCGCGGACTGCAGGCTGGTGGGGATGTCCTCGTCCTTGCCGGTGGGCGGCTTCCGGCCGGTGGACTTTTCCCAGATCGTATTGACCAGCTTGGTCCCGACAAAGCCGGCGCCAAGGCTTATACCTGTACCGAGCAACTTGATGAAGAGGTTCATTCTTTGTACTCCTTGCGGGCGGAAAACGGGCTGTACCCAGCCTAACCGCCCATTCTGCGGCTGTGGCACAGCAACGGCGGCGGGGTTCGAGTGCGTCAGGTGGCGGGTGGTTCCGTCCGGAACTTGATCATTTTGTGGGTTCCATCGCAGTATGGCTTGATCGCCGAGGCGCCGCACCGGCACAGTGCCACGGTCTGGCGCTGCCGGGGGACCGGAGTACCGGACGGCGTCACGATGTCGAAGTCGCCCCGGACAATCAACGGGCCGTCGGGGCACACCACGATCGAGCTTTCGGCGGGTTCCTGGTTCATGGCTGCTCCTTGGGTACGTTGGCGGGCTTCAAATGGTGGGCGTTCCCGAGCTTGCCGTGGTGCCGGCGCCGAAGTTCGGCTTCCGAGTGGGCTGCTGTCTTGAGCCGCGCCCCGGCGTACGGCACACCGCCGGCGAGCCTGAACCCAAGGGCCATCCAGATGCAGGCGGCCCGTTCCAGGATCCACAGCGGGGCGAACAATGTGGCCCGGAAGGGGAAAACCGCCCTGCCCGAATGCCGCCGTCGTCCTATCTCGGCGATGAGGACCGGGGCGGCGGCCAGTGCCAGGAGGACGGCCCGACGGCGGCCGGCGGGAAGGCGGGCAGCGCAGACGATCACCGGGAGCAGGGCAAGTTCGACGGCGAGGCGCCGCGGCTGGGCGAAGTCGTCGTAGGCCTGGCGTGTGCGCTGCTTGAGGAAGTGCCGGAACTTCGGCGGCCTGCGGGCCACCATCAGATCAGGGACAATCCTTTCCCGGCCGCCTGCGGCTTTGACGGTGCGGATCAGCTCAAGGTTCTCGAAGAGCACCGGATCGTACCCGCCGGTAGCCAGCAGCGCGCTCCTGCGAACCGCCAGCGTGCCGGGGTAGTCCGCCGACCATGCCCGGTTGATCAGGGTCCGCGCCGTATCCCACCACGCATGCCAGGGCAACGGGTCAAAGTAATTTTGCGGACGCACAATGTCCGCCGAGCTGAGGTGATGGACGACGGCGGTGAGCGACTCGCGCGTGTAGCGGACGTCGTCGTCGGCTATCACCAGCAGTTCCGCCGCGGAGGCTCGCACGCCGGTCATAACGCCGGCCACCTTGCCGTTACCGGCCGTGCTGTTACCGCTATCGCCGGCGCCGGCGCCGGCGGGTTCAGGACGGATATGGCGAACTCCGGGCGGAAAGGCGGCCCGGTGCCGCTCGAACAGGCCAGGGGCGGAGCCGTCCACCACAATGACCGGGATCCACCGAAGAAGCCGCTCGAGGTAGGCCGCCAGGTCCTGCAGCTCCGAATCCCGCGCCGACCCGGCAGTCCAGCGCAGGGGCAGGATGTACTCCGCGGACGGGCCAACGGGCGGGGTGCTCATGCTGCCGCCGGTACGGCCGCCCTCAGCGAGCTCACTCCATTTTCCCAGCTGGCCAGGAGATGCGTGGAAATCCTGCCGTCGATGGCCATGGCCGCCGTAGCCCCGAACAGGACGTCCGCGAGCAGCCCGGGCTCAGCTTCCACCAGGCCGCCTGCGAGGTCGCGCCCGGCGATCTGCTCATGGACGGCGTCGGCTTCCACATGCTCATCGAAGTAGCGGGTCACGTCAGCGTCGAAGCCGTGCCGCCTGAAGCCGTTGCCGTACAGCCGGTTCGGTTGGGAGGAGGTCATTTCATAGAGGGCCAGGTGCCCGGTGATGGCCCCGCGCAGCCGGCGGTTCAACCCGAAGAGAGACATCATGTTGACCGCCGCGAGGGAGACGGCGGGAACGGCGTCGACGTAGGCGCCGTACTGGTCATCCATGGCCAACCCCCGCATGGTGCGGGCGAACAGCGCGCTGTGCATCCGTTCGGGGCGTCCGCCGCCGTACTCGTCGGCCTGGATTTCCACGAGGGCAGCCTTGGGCCTGCCGGTGAGGCGGGGGATGGCCCAGGTGTGCGGGTCGGCTTCCTTGAGCTGGTAGATGGACTTGTGGATCAGGAACTCCTGGAGCTGGTCCAGCGTCGCCTTTTTGGCCACGAAGCGGGAGACACTGGGGCCGGTGTCGCTGGCAGCGAGGCCAAACAGGATGTCCGCCACGGCGTCGCTGGTGAGCTCCGCGGCGGGCGGCACGTTGATCTCTCCGGCGGCGGAGGCGGCGGCAGCCCGGAGCGCCGCTTCGAACGGGCGCTCCATCAAGCGGCGCAGATGGATCAGCCCGGGTTCCCACTCCCACTCGTCACTGACCCCTTCCAGCCCCGAATAGTGCAGCTCGTAAAGGCAGAAGAGGGCCAGTTGGACGTCGTCGTCGCCAATGATGTCTTTGGAGGCCTTGGGCCTGGCCAGCAGGCGCAGGTCCTCCACGGCGGCGGCACCCTCGTCACTGCCGGGCGTGCAGGTGAGGGCACGAAAGAGGGTGCTGGTGATCGGACCTCGAGGTTCCGGGATCTTCATGGTGCTCCTTTGGGCGTGCGGCGCTGCTGCGTCGTCGACAGCGGGTTTCGGTGGGCGTTAGGTCTGGTTGTGCTCGTCCGGGTTCCGGGCCGGGCGGTCCATGCCCTGGCTGCCGGGAAAGGACTTATCGCCGGGAACGGTCTTTGGCGACAGCAGGACGGCAAGGGCGATCATGGCCAGGCCCAAGGCCAGGTGCAGCCAGTTGTCCGCATTGTTTTCGGGAAGGAAGTTTGCCGGCAGGTCATCGCCCATCAGCAGGCCGTACAGCCAGAGGAAGAGGTAGGCGACGCCCCCGTAAATGAGGAAGTTCCGTCCCTGCCGGTGCGTTCTGGCCATCACCAGCCCCGCAATAGCTGTCGCTAAATGGACGGCATTGTGCAGCACCGACACTCGGAAAACGCCGAACAGCTCTGCTTTAGAGCCGGGTCCGGCGAAGCCCAAGGAATCGAAATTATCGGTAATGCCAGGAATGAATCCCAACATCCCCAGCAGCAGGAAGACGATGCTCGTGGCAAGGGTGGCCTTCTGCAGGCCCGTCCTCGCGTCGGTGCCGCGGGTGCTGACCGCCATATGCTGTACTCCTCAAAAGCCGGGAACAACATAGTAAGCATGATTACTAATAAATGCTAAGCACGCTTCCTACCCGGAGTTCACTCCTCCGGGTTGTTCCAGGCGTAGGGGTTGGCGTGGTGCCCGCCGTGGCGGCCCTGCTCATACCCCTGTTGCCAGGCCTTCCCGACGGCGGCCACAAGTTCTGCGAGCAGGGGATAGTAGGGATGGTCCGGGCCAATGTAGATCATCTCGTCCTCGGCTTTGTCCACCGCCGCCCGCACCTGGTTCTCCCCCAACGGACTGCTCACGATGCCCCTCCCCGTCGCCGGAACTTTGCAGCTTCGAACGCTGCGTCAGTGAGCACCCATCGAACCAAGGACTTCGCGCAGGGCCTGCACCACCAGGTTGTGGTCCTGCACCTGGGGCAGCCCCGAAACGGTCACGGTTGCCACGGCGCCCACATCTGCGACGTAGACCGGAAAGGAGCCCCCGTGGGCCGCATACCGGCTTTGGTCGAACCAGGCGTGGTCCTCGATCCTGCCGCCGCCGAGCCGTCCGCGCAGCCCCACCAGCAGGGACGGCACCTCATACCGTGCGGCGGTGCGCTTTTTGGTCCGGATCCAGAACTCGTTGTCCGGAGTGGCGCCCGGCAGGGCCACATGGAAGAGGACCTGGTCGCCCTTGGTGATGTCGATGGCGATGGGGAGCTGGTCCTCCTTGCCCAGTTCCACCAGCAGGAGCCCCAGGTTCAGGGCGTCGTCCATCGAAAACCGGGGGAACTGGAGCTCGCGGATTTCGCCCTCTATCCGCGCGATGAGGGCCTGCAGGGAGCCCTCAGGCTGGGTGTCATCGGAATCGGGATCGAACTCAGTCATATCCGGCGCATTGGCAGTCATGGCCCACAATCTACCCCTCCTCCGGTGTAAACTGGACCACGCCCAGCAGGGCTATTTATCTACCCACAGAATCAATTAACGACAGGGGAGCGCCGCCGTCGGGCATCACTGGCCATGCCAGGATCCGCAGGTGGGCGCTGAGAGTGCGGACAGCCGCAGACCCTCGAACCTGATCCGGTTAGTACCGGCGCAAGGGAGTCGAGTTCTCGAAGTCCGGCAACGGCAGTCAGTGCCTTTGCCGCACTTTCCCCTCCTGTTCCTCAGGAGGATCACATGGCAACAACAGCAGTAAAGAAGACCACCAGTAGGTCCTGGCGCGTCGTGGACATTGTGGTGGCGGCCCTGATCGCCGTCGCCGGCGGCGTCATCTTCTGGGCCTGGTCCCAGGGGGCTGCCGCAGTCTCGGCCCCCATGAACGCCGTCTATCCGCCCCTGACCGGCCTGATCGCCGGCGGCTGGATGATTCCGGCCGTGCTGGGCATGCTCATCATCCGCAAGCCGGGCGCCGCGCTGTTCTGCGAAACCGTGGCCGCCACCGGCGAGCTGCTGATGGGGTCGCAGTACGGTGCCTCCGTGCTGTTCTCCGGCTTTGTCCAGGGCTTGGGCGCAGAGATCATCTTCGCCATCTTCGTGTACAGGAAGTTCAACCTGCCGGTGTCGCTGCTGGCCGGTGCCGGGGCGGGCCTGTTCTGCGGCCTTAACGACTCTTTCGCCCCGTGGGGCTGGAACATCGCGTACTCGGGCGGGGACAAGCTGGCGTACATCATCTTCACGGCAGTCTCGGGTGCCATCATTGCCGGGGCACTGTCCTGGATCGCCACCCGCGGGCTGGCGAAGACCGGAGTCCTGGGCTCGTTTGCCTCGCGGAAGGCAGCAACGGAGCCAGTCTTCTCCTGATGACCGCTCCATCCCATTCCGGGGCGCCGGCTGCGGTGCGTCCGGCAGCCATCAGCGCCCGCGGTTGGGGCTGGCGGCATGCCGGACGGGCCAAACCCGCGGTCCGTGCCCTTGATCTGGACATCCAGCCGGGGGAGCGTGTGCTGCTCCTCGGCCCTTCCGGGGCGGGCAAGTCCACCCTCCTCCATGCCCTGGCGGGGGTCCTGGGCGATGTTAACGACGACGGCGACGCCGGCGAATCCGACGAGTCCGGTTCGCTGCTGGTTGACAGTGCCTCCCCGCGGGAGCAGCGAGGCCGCGCCGGCCTGATGCAGCAGGATCCGGAGACGCAGGTGGTCCTGTCCCGGGTGGGTGACGACGTCGCCTTCGGCGCAGAGAACCTTGCGGTGCCCCGCGATGAAATCTGGACGCGCGTGCACGAGGCGCTCGACGACGTCGGCCTGTCCCACCTGCCGCTGGACCACCCGACGTCGGCCCTGTCCGGCGGGCAGAAGCAGCGGCTGGCGCTCGCCGGCATCCTTGCCATGCGGCCCGGGCTGATCCTCCTCGACGAGCCGACAGCCAACCTGGACCCTGCCGGGGTGCTGGAGGTCCGCGATGCCGTGGCGCGCTGCCTGGACAAAACCGGGGCAACCCTGGTGGTGGTGGAGCACCGGGTGTCCGTGTGGAAGGACCTGGTGGACCGGATCGTGGTGCTGCAGCCGGGTTCGTCCACGGAGTCCGCAGTGCTTTTGGACGGTCCGCCGGACCAGGTGCTCAGCGAGGCCAGGAGCATGCTCATTGCGGCCGGTGTCTGGGTGCCGGGCTACGTTCCGGAAACCAGGCAGCGCGCGGAGGGCCCGGTGCCCGGGACCGGCGACCTTCTCCTCGCCGCCGAGGAACTGGCGGTTTCGCGGGCACGGGCCCGCCGCAAGGGGTTCCGGAAGCTGCCGCCGGTGCCCGTGCAGCAGGGCATCTCCGCCCAGGTCCGCGCCGGGCAGGCGCTGGCCATCACCGGGCCCAACGGCGCGGGAAAGTCGACGTTCGCACTGACCCTTGCCGGGCTGTTGGAGCCAGTTGCCGGCAAGGTCTCGGCCACCCTGGCGCTCAGCCGGGGTGCGGGAATTGATCCTTACCGGTGGAAGGCGGAGCAGCTGATCGAGCGCGTGGGGACCGTTTTCCAGGAGCCTGAGCACCAGTTCGTCACAGGGAAAGTGCTGGACGAACTTCTGTTTGGTCCGCGGCATCTTGGCCACGGGGCGGAGCGGGTGGACGAGCTGCTGGAGCGGTTGCGGCTGACGGAGCTCGTTGACGCCAACCCCTATACGCTGTCCGGCGGGGAAAAGCGGCGGCTTTCCGTGGCAACGGTCCTGGCCGCGCATCCCCAGGTCCTGGTCCTGGACGAACCCACGTTCGGCCAGGATGCCAACACCTGGGCCGAGCTGGCCTCGTTCCTGTCCGAACTCCTCGACGCCGGCACCGCGGTGGTCTCGGTGACCCATGATGCCGAGTTCACGGCGGCCCTGGGCGGGACTGAACTGCGCATGGCCGCAGCGCCGGCGGTGGCATCATGAGGCAGGAACTGAACCTGCAGGCAAACCATGCTCTGCTGGCCCGCGCCAACCCGCTAAGCAAGTTCGCTGCTGTGTTTCTGGTGACCGCGGTCCTGGCGCTCTCCATCGACTGGGTATCCGCCTCGGTGGCGCTCGTCTTTGAGCTCCTGTTGTTTCCACTGGCCGGCCTCACCCTCGCGCTGTTGTGGCAGCGGGGCTGGCCGCTGATCATCGCCGCAGCCGTGGGCGGCTGGAGCACCTCCATCCTGGCGCCGGACAGCGGAAAGACGCTGATCGACGTCGGCCTCTGGACCATGAGTGAAGGATCGCTGGAACTCGGAGCCGGTTTTATGCTGCGCGGGCTGGCAATTGCGCTGCCGGCGGTACTGCTGATGAGCTGTACAGACCCCACTGACCTGGCCGACGCGCTGGCGCAAAAGGCACGGCTCCCGCACCGGTTCGTGCTGGGGACGCTGGCAGCCATGCGGCTGGTGGGGCTGCTGGCTGAAGAGTGGCAGACCATCGGCATGGCCCGCCGTGCGCGCGGAGTAGGCTCACGGGGCAACGCGCTGCGGCGGGTGAAGGCCACGCTGGGGCAGAGCTTCGGACTACTGGTCCAGGCGATCCGGCGAGCGTCACGCCTCGCGGTGACCATGGAGGCGCGCGGCTTCGGTGGCGGAACCCGGACGTGGGCGCGCGAGTCTACCTACAGCTGGTTGGATGCGTGGGTGCTGGGCGGCGGCGTGCTCGTGGCCGGTACAGCGTTTGCAATGGCCCTCTGGGCGGGAACGTGGAATATGGTCTGGCTGGAAAGTTGAGGCGGGATCTGGCCTGACTTTTGGGTGTCCGTGGTCCTGTACAGCAGGTGCGGGGCTTTGGGGCAGCGGGCAGCTTTGGGGCGGAAGTCAGAAGCAGGAATAGTCGTAGTCGAATCCGCCCGAAACAAACTGGGTAAGCGTGACACGTCCGCCTGCCGTCAGCGGCGGGTTGGAACAGTTGCCCTTCGCACCCGTCACGGAGCGTGCCCCCGCCAGCCAGCTGGGCAGCGAATACAGGCTGCTTGAGCTGCCGACGTTTCCCACAATCTGGCTCCATTGGGAGCCTGTCGAATAAATCCCCACACCCTTGACGTTGATGCTCCGGAAGAAGTCCGTCATGCCCTCCAGGACTGCCCGGTTGGCGTCCTTGTCTGAGGTGGACCAGCTGTTTCCGGTCTCCACGTCCAGCCACCAGACGTAGCTCGCGGGGTTGCTGATGCCCCGGATGTAGGCGTCGTCCCAGGCCTTGGCGTAGCCGTACATATAGGCGCAGGCTTTGCCGTAGTCCTTCGGCTTGCAGGGCCCGTAGGGGTTACGGACGGGAGTGCCGGAGGGATACTCGTCACTGCTGGGCCACCACGAGCCGGCCCTGCCCGGGTTGGCGGTGTTGACGTACAGGGAAACCTTCGGCTGGGCGGTGCCGCCGGACGATGTTGCGGCCCATTTTAGTTGTTCCGCCAAGCAAGGGTTGGTGGTGTTCGCAAGACCATTGTTGAGGCCCACGATCCCGAACGCCTGGCCCTTGGGAAGGGCCGTGCCGCACTGGGGCCAGGAAACGTCATTGCCAAGGAGTGTCGAGGTTCCCGCGCCGGGAGATGGCGCAGCCGACGCCGGCCAGGCAGGGATCAGGAGCATGGCCAGCAAAAAAGCTGCCCATGCGGTCACCGCTCTCGTACGTGGTAGTGTCCGTGGCATGGCCACCTCCATGGGTGCTGAGGGGAGAGATCTTCCCAGTGTCCTCGTTGAGGCGAACAGGGTCAAGAATCTACCCCAGCGGATTTCTATCGCATGTAGCGGGTAAACGTTCTCCCAAACTGGCAGTATGGGCAATATTCCGGCCTCGCTAACTCATTTATGATATATTTTCTTCATGACGCAGGAGACCACGGAACACGTTGCCGCCATGCTTCGGGACGCCCGGAGCGAAAAAGGATGGACCCAGGGCCAGTTGGCTTCGGAGCTCGGCACCAGCCAGAGCGCCATCGCCAGGATGGAGCAGGGTAAGCAAAACCTGAGCCTGAAAATGATCCAGCGCCTCGAAACCATTTTTGGCAGAAGCATCGTCAACGTGGGAAAACCGCAGATGACGCACCTTCGGGTGGAAGGCGGACGGACCCTGTCCGGTGCTGTGGACGTCAACAGCAGCAAGAATGCCGGAGTGGCGTTGCTGTGTGCCAGCCTGATCAACAGGGGCACGACAATACTCCGACGCCTTGCCCGCATTGAAGAGGTCAACCGCATTGTAGAGGTGCTCACCAGCATCGGCGTGGAATGCACCTGGCTTAACGACACGGACCTTCAGCTCCGCCGCCCGGACATCTTGGACCTGGACGCCATGGACGTTGAGGCCGCCCGCCGCACCCGAAGCGTCATCATGTTGCTGGGACCCCTGTTGGATGAGTCCTCCGTGTACCGGCTTCCGTATGCGGGCGGTTGCGACCTTGGCACCCGCACCGTGGAGCCGCACATGCAGGCGCTGCGCCAGTTCGGCCTCAGCGTGGAAGCCACCCAGGGTTTTTACACCGTGCAGGCCCCGTCTGCCGATACCCGGGACCGTTCTTTCGTGCTGACCGAGCGCGGCGATACCGTCACCGAGAACGCCATCATGGCAGCGGCGCACCGGGAGGGGACAACGGTGATCCGCAACGCCAGCCCCAACTACATGGTGCAGGACCTGTGCTTCTACCTGCAGATGCTTGGTGTCAGCATCGACGGCGTCGGCACCACCACGTTGAAGATCACAGGCCGTCCCATGATCAATGCGGACATCGAATACTTCCCGTCCGAGGACCCCATCGAGGCCATGAGCCTCATTACCGCCGGTATCGTCACCAATTCCGAGGTGACCATCCGCCGCGTGCCCATTGAGTTCATGGAGATTGAACTGGCCACACTGGAGCAGATGGGCCAGCGGCTGGAGATATCCGAGGAGTACATGGCCCGCAACGGCCGGACCCGGCTGGTGGATGTGACCACCAAACCGTCCGAGCTGCACGCTCCCGAGGACAAGATCCATCCCATGCCGTTCCCGGGCCTGAACATCGACAACCTGCCGTTCTTTGCTGTGATTGCCGCAAATGCGAATGGGCAGACCATGATCCACGACTGGGTCTACGAAAACCGGGCCATCTATCTCACGGAGCTGAACCGGTTGGGGGCGCAGGTGCAACTGCTGGATCCGCACCGGATCTACATCAACGGGCCCACCAGGTGGCGTGCGGCAGAGGTTGGCTGCCCGCCGGCGCTCCGTCCGGCGGCCTGCCTGCTGCTGGCCATGCTGGCCGCAAGGGGCGTGTCCGAGCTGCGGAACATCTACGTCATCGAGCGCGGTTACGAGGACCTGGCAGAGCGGCTCAACACCATCGGGGCCAAGGTGGAGTACTTCCAGGACTGACCATTCACGCTTCGTCATGAAGTGTTGAGGGCCTTCAATATGCCCTGCTCTGTCGCAGAATGTGAGTATGCGTACATTCGGCGTCGAGGAAGAACTCCTGATCGTTGATCCGGAGAGCGGTGAACCGTTGGCCTTGGCTGATGCACTGCTGTCCGGGCGCCGGATG
Source organism: Pseudarthrobacter sp. fls2-241-R2A-168 (assembly GCF_030209335.1). Taxonomy (NCBI): domain Bacteria; kingdom Bacillati; phylum Actinomycetota; class Actinomycetes; order Micrococcales; family Micrococcaceae; genus Pseudarthrobacter; species Pseudarthrobacter sp. fls2-241-R2A-168. The sequence continues at coordinate 2,441 of NZ_JARVSG010000059.1, read as the reverse complement.
GCAGCTGATGACGCTCCGGATGATCCCCATGTTCCGGACACCCAGGGCGGCCACGTTCTTAATGCCGGCGACGGGATGGGCCTGAGTGCCGAACTCAAGCTGGAGCAGATAGAGACCCAGACAAGGCCATGCCTGGAATACGTAGAGCTTCTGGAACAGATCCGGGCCGGCCGGGCGCTTGCGGACAAGGCCGCCAAGAAGAACAATGCACGCGTGGCCGCCCTGGCCACCTCGCCGCTTGGGCTGTCCAGCCACACCACTCCTGATCCCCGCTATGCCAAGATGCTGGAACGGTTTGGCCTGACCGCCCAGGAGCAACTGACGTGCGGCTTCCACGTACACACCTACATCGAGTCGCACGATGAGGGCGTGGCAGTGCTGGACAGGATCCGCGACAAGCTGGCTGTGCTCACTGCCCTCAGCGCCAATTCACCCTTTTGGAACGGTCTGCAGACCGGCTTCGAGAGCTACCGCACGCAGGCGTGGAACCGCTGGCCCACCGCCGGGCCGTCCGGAATCTACGGGAACTACTCGGCCTACCGCCGCGTGGTTTCCCGTCTCCTGGATACAGGCGTGATGCTGGATGAAGGGATGCTGTACTTCGACGCCCGCCTGTCCCGGAACCATCCAACCGTTGAGGTGCGGGTAGCGGACGTCTGCCTTCGGGCCGAGGACGCCGCGCTGATCGCCGTCCTGGTGCGGGCGCTTGTTGAGACTGCCAGCCGGGAGTGGCACGACGGCGTGGATCCCGCCCCGGTGCCCACAGTAATTTTGCGCATGGCGTCCTGGCAGGCAAGCAGTGAAGGGCTGGGCGGAGAACTGCTGGACTTTGGGACTTTTCGGCCGGCGCGTGCCACCGATGTGGTGCGCTCCCTGGTGGATTATCTGGCCCCCGTATTGCAGGAGCAAGGTGAACTTGCCTTGGCCCGGCAAGGAGTTGAGGATATTATTTCGCGCGGAACCGGGGCAGTTGAACAGCGGCGGGTCCGGGACAGTACTTTGGCAGCCTCAGCACCCGGCGATCTTGGTTTCGGCGCTGTGGTCAGGCACGCGGTGGAGGTTACTATGCGTGGCTCCCTGAATCTTTCCACGGTGGATGATGCACCGGAACTGCTGCGCGTCAGGCAGTCCTAGTGGCAGTCCTTATGGCAGGCCTTATGGCAGAGCGTATGGCAGGCCTCGGCAGTCCTAACGAGAGGCCTCAGGGGACCGAAGAGGATTCGCTGAGCCAGCGGTGCCAGTCCGGAAAAGGATCTTTGGGCAGTTTCGGCGTGTGGGCGTAGAAGTCGGCCCAGATGGGATCGTCCGGCGCGTAGTCGTGGGGATCTTGAAGGTTGTCATCGACTGGCTCTTCAAAGGGCGGGTAAAAGTCCGGGAAGTCCACGCGCCCGGGTGGTTCCGTTGCATCCGTCAAGAGCCTGGGTGTTTCCGGCGCACGCGTCGGGAGTCCTGCTGTGTCGATTGCGCGGGTTAGGAGTCCGGGTGGCCATTGGGGCGGTTCGTGGTCGGGTTGTTCGGCTTTGTAGTGGCGGCCGGTGGGTGAGGTCCAGCCGGGTGGTTCGGTTGTGCTGGCTGGGGTGGGTTCCCAGCCACTGTTGTGTTTGAGGCGGTGGTGTTTCGGGCAGAGCTGGGCCAGGTTGCTGATCCCGGTATGTCCGCCGTGTTGCCAGGCTTGAAGGTGGTCGGTGTCGTTGTCGAGGGATGGGTTGTTGCAGCCGGGGAAGGTGCATTTGCCGTCCCGGATTTGCAGTGCTTTTTTCATGGCTTTGGTCAGCCGGTAGCTGGTGCGGCCGATTTCCAGTGGCGCCCCGTCCCGTGGGTCGACGAGGACCCGGTAGAACGAGGTGGCACCGTTGGCGAGGAGTGTGCGGGCCATCGATGCGGGGATGGGGCCGTAGCCGTCCAGGTTTGCCGGTTCGTCTGTGATGTCGAAGAGGGCGAGTACCGGGACGGTGACCAGGACGTCCGCCTTGGGTACCGGGACGTTGCCGAGGTCCGCGTACCCGTTGCCGCCGTTGGCCTCGTCCTCTGTGGCGCCGGGGGCCTCATGGTCGGCGGTGCTCTCGTACCCGTTGCCGCCGTTGGACTCGTCCTCGGCGGTGCCGGCGGCGGTGTCGTTGATGTCGGCCGGCGCGAGCGAGGCCAGCCCGATCGTGTCCTGGTCGCCGTCTTCGGTGGTTACCGGATTGCCTTCACCCGGGTTGCCTTGTCCCTCGTTTCCTTCGCCTTTGTTGCCCTGACCCGTGATGCCTTGACCGGGGTGGCGTTCCCTCGTGTTTCCTTCGCCTGTATTGCCTTGACGTAGGTTGCCTTGACCTGTGCTGGTTCCGTTGGTGTTGGGTGCGTTGGTGTGGGTGAGGGCGGGGCCGGCGCGGAGGAGGAGGTCGGCGGCGATGTCGGGGCGGAGTTGGGTGATGGTGCGGGGTTCGTTGGGGCCTTGG
>NZ_JARVSG010000058.1:0-37914 GCF_030209335.1 Pseudarthrobacter sp. fls2-241-R2A-168 | reverse complement strand
GTACGCCCCGGCCGGAACATCCCGGTCCCCCAGCAAATCATGCTCAGACCGGACACCGGTTGCTGCGGTGTTTACGGCGGTTTCGATGGTAGTCATGTGTCCTTACAGGGCTTCGTTGACGGGTACGGACGGTTGGTTCAGGAAGTCGGTTGCCTGCAGCAGGCCCACTTGACGGCCACCCCCGACAACCGGGGAGGTTGCGATCGCCGAGAGCGGTTCGACGTCCACGCCGATGGCCTCAAGGAGTTTCACGGTAGCTGGCATGCGGGCACGGTCGCCGCCGTCGGAAATCTTCACCGCAACGGCGCTGCCATCTGCCACGCCCACCAGCTGCACGCCTTCGAAGCCGTCCTTGGCCACAGAGCCCGGAAGCAGGCGCATCAGTCCGGTGACGTCGCGACCTTCCCCGCCCACCATTTCAGGGTGGCGCTGCATGGCGAGTCCGACGGCGGCTTCCGCACTTTGGAAAGCCGGCCCGCCGTCGTCGTCTCCGGCCAGGGCGTCCGCGGCAGCGTGGGCGATGCGGCCGAAGGCGCGGGCCATACCGCGCAGCGTCAGGGCAAAGAGCGGCGTGCCGCAGCCGTCGGTGCTGAGCGCGAAGGGCTCCTCACCGGTGAGCTCCAGGACCGTCCCGGCAACCAGCTGCTGCAACGGGTGGGAGGGGTCCAGGTAGCCCCGGACCGGCCAGCCGTTGATCAGGCAGGTCGCGGCCATGGCTGCGTGCTTGCCGGAGCAGTTCTGGGTGAGCTGGGTGGCCCCGCCGCCGTTCCGCAACCATTCTTCACGCTCGGTCACGCCGTACGGCAGGTCCACGCTGTTCTCAAAGTCATTGACGCTCAGGCCATGCAGCTCGAGGATGCGCAGCGCCCCATCGCGGTGCTCTGCCGCGCCGGAATGGCTGGCCGCGGCCAGGGCCAGGAGGTCCGCCGGCAGGTCGAGCCCGGCGCCTACCATGGCGACGGCCTGAAGTGGCTTGAGCGAGGACCGGGGATAAAACGGGGTGAGGGGATCGCCCGCGGAAGCCACCGTTGAACCGTCTGCCGCAACAGCGATCGCCGATCCATAGTGCACGCTTTCCACGAGGCCGTCACGGACGGCTGCAACCAGGGGCTCGTGCGTGGGAAGCAAAACGGCAGTGTGGGCAGCGGAAAACACGGGGGAGGGCATGGGGTCCTTGGAGGCTTGTTGTGGTTAGTTGCTGAGAATGGAGTCGAGGGCGAGGCCCACGGCCTGAAGGTGGCGGGCCATGGCGGCACGCGCTTTTTCGGCGGAACCGGCCTCGATGGCGGCCAGGATCTCCTGGTGTTCCACATCCGAGGCGTGCTGCCGGTCGGCCACCATGTTCAGTGTCTCGGACTGGTGGGCCAGGGCGTCGCGGATGTCAGCCACGACGCTGGCGAATACCTTGTTGCCGCTGGCGCGGGCAATGGCGGCGTGGAAGCTCGAGTCCAGGGCAACCCAGGACTCCGGATCGGTTTCCGTGGCCATTGCGGCAACGATGTCCCGAAGGGTTTCGAGCTCGTCGTCGTTGCGGCGCTCTGCGGCCAGCCCGGCTGCGGGAACCTCAATATGCGGACGCGCCTCGGTCAGGTCCCGGGCCGAATACTGGCCCAGAGTGAGATCATTGGCCACCTTGTTGGCGACCACGAAGGTTCCCCTGCCCGTTTTGGTCACAGTGAGACCCAGCGCGGTGCAGGAGCGCAGCGCCTCCCGGATCACCGAACGGCTAACGCCGTACTGCTGGGAAAGCGTGGCTTCCGAACTGAGCTTGCTGCCCACTGTCAGCCGTCCGGACTCGATGTCCTGGCGGATAGCGTTGAACACTGCTTCGGCAGCACTAAGCCGTGCGAGCGGAAGGGATGCAGGCTGTCCTGCTGTCCGGCTGTCTGACAGGTTCACGCCTTAAATATGGCACTGGTCACAGTTGCTGTCAAGCCTTCCCTATTCCTGCCGCCGGCCGGCCGCACGCCGCCGCTCCCGCCGCCGTCGCGAGCGGACGTGCCAGGCGATGAGGGCTGCTACCGCCACTATGGCAACGACGACGGCGAGGTCCCGGCCGGCTGCCTTGGCGACGGCCTCGTAGGAATTGCCCGCGAGGAAACCCAGAAGGACGAAGCCGATGCCCCAGATAATCCCGCCCGCTGCGTTGTAAGCGAGGAACCGGCCGTAGGGCATTCGCGACGTGCCGGCCAGGGCGGGCATAACGGCCCGGAAGAAGGCGGTGAATCGGCCCAGGAAAACTGCGGAACCGCCCCTGCGGCGGAGGAAGTCCTGGGCGTTCTCGAGCCTCCCGGAATGGCGGCGCAGCGCCTTTGCCCTCATGATGCGCGTGCCCAGATGCTTGCCCACCTCATAGCCGACGCTGTCGCCAACGATGGCGGCGCCGATCACGAGGACCATCATGATGCCCAGCTGGACCTCGCCCCGGCTCGCTACCACTCCGCCCAGGACGGCCGCCGTCTCGCCTGGAATGACGAATCCGATGAAGAATGCGTCCTCGGCAAATACCAGGCAGAAGACCGCAATGTACGCCACCAGGGGGCTGATGTTCAGGAGGCCATCAATAAATCCTGTCATGGCAGCAGATCAGCCGTCAGGAGCCGGGGCAGTACCGCGGCTGCAGCCTCTGCTGGGGATGCTGGCTGTGGGGAACGATTGGGATGGGACGTCAAGGTTCAACTGGTCTTTCGCCGGTCAGCTACCTACGAGTATGCCCACTTGCTCCTGAAAAGTCGCTGGTAGTTCGGACTTCCCGTTATTCAGCTGCAGAGGGCCGGAACGGTGCCGATATGGCCTGCAACTCCATGCATACCTGCCCGGCACGATCGTGCCGATACGGTCCCTGTTGTTCGCGCCTGCGCGGCGGTAGAGTGTGGGAAAAGTTCCAACCGGAACGTTCGTGCCTAGAAAGGTTTGCCATCAAACCGTCCTTTTCCGATCACCTTGCGGCCGAAGTCCGGGCGCGCCGGGCCGTCCTACGGCTGACGCAGCACGATCTCGCCCAGCTGGCCGGAGTGTCTGAGCGGTTCGTCCGGTTCGTGGAACAGGGCAAACCGAGTGTTCAGCTCGACTCCCTCCTGGCATTGCTGGACACGCTCGGCCTGGAGCTCCAGCTGGTCACCCGCACCCACGCCGCCGCCAGGGGTGGAGCCGCGGCAGGCCCAAGAGCGGACAGGCCGTGAGGCACCGCATCGCGGACATCTATAAAGCGGGAGTCCTCGCCGCACGGCTCGAACGGCACGACGGCGGAACCAAGTTCAGTTATCTGCCCGCCTACCTGCAAAGCGGTGGGCCCGCCGTCGCCACCTCATTGCCGCTGACCAGCGAACCCGTCCTCTCGGGCGCTGGAGCAGCCCCACCGTATTTCACCGGCCTGCTGCCGGAGGGCCGCCGCCTCAACGCGCTGCGGCGTTCCATCAAGACCAGTGCGGACGATGACCTGTCCCTGCTGATCGCTGCCGGCGGCAATCCAGTAGGAGATGTCCAGATTGTTGGGCATGGGGAATCCTTGAATCGGGACGAACATGCGGTCCAGCTGGATCCGCAGCGCGTTTTGGACTTCGACCAGCTGCTGGGCGATCCGGACCTCATTGACCCCGTGGCCCTGGCGGGGGTGCAGGACAAACTCTCCGCCGGAATGATTTCGGTTCCTGTGGCGAGTACGGGACGCCAATACATCCTCAAACTCAACGCACCCGAGTTCCCGCATGTGGTGGAGAACGAGTTCGTGATGTTCCGCTACGCCGCGAAGCTTCGGATCCCGCTCAGCCCCGTCCAGCTGATCCGTGATGTTGCCGGCCGACCCGGACTGCTGGTGGAGCGCTTTGACCGCGTCCCCGGACCTTCGATACCTCCGGATAACGGGCCCGGCGAAGTGCAGCGCCTCGCGGTGGAGGACGGGGCCCAGGTGCTGAAGCTTTACCCGGCGGATAAGTACAACGTGGGGTACGGCCAGGTTTGCCATGCCCTCGCGGACCACTGCTCGGCGCCGCTTCCCGCGCTCCGGAACCTGGCAATCCAAGGGGCCTACGCCTGGCTGACCGGCAACGGAGACCTGCACGCAAAGAACGTATCAATGGTCCAACAGCCACACGGCGAGTGGACCATCGCGCCCGTGTACGACATTCCCTCCACCGTGGTTTACGGCGATAAAACCCTTGCCCTGACCCTTGGTGGAAAGCGGACCGGGATCTCACGCCGCCAGTTCCTGGGCTGGGCCTCGGCGCTGGGACTGACCGACCGTGCGGCCGCCCAGGTAGTCGAGATCGCCCTGAAGGCGTCGGGCCCCCTGATCGTCGACCTGGAATCAGGGACGGCTTTCCGTGCCTTGAAGGGAGCAGGGACAAAAGCTGACGACGACGGCGGCTCGCCCTTTCCTGACCTGGTCACCAGGGCGTGGGTCAAGGAGTTGAAGCACCGCCGCAGGCTGATGGAAGGCTGAGCGGTCTCAGCCGGATTCGTACCACCGAAGCACGCGCAAGGCCCGGAGGGTGTTCCACCGGCTTGGTTGTCCATCTCCGTCTTCCAGCTCGAAGTGGACCTTGCCGGGGTGGGTGTTTTCCAGCAGCCAGCGGCCGTCCGGCTGCGCCTTGGACCTCACGGCTTCGATGGCCTCGTCAATCCGTCTGTCCGGGGTGCCGCCGGCGGCCCGGAAGTAGTCCAGCCCGCGGAGGACGTCGTAGAACCAGCGGGTGGGGTAGGAAAACTGCAGCCAGTCACTGCTGATAAGTTCACGGCTGGATCTGCGCCGCAGCAACGCACGCTCCAGCAGGTATTCTTCCCCACCACGCCGGGCCTTGCGGTATTCAGGTGTTCCCCCAGTGGCCCGCTCATATTCAAGAAGCCCCTCAAGGACGCAGATGGTGGTGTGGAAGGATGAGCCGGTGGACCCTCGTTCGGCTTCGCAGTTCCAGCCGCCGTCGGGCAGTTGTTCGCGGGTTAGCCGCTCCGCCACCTTGTCCACGTTCTGTCCGAAGTAGGCGCCCAATGCCAACGTCATGCCGTTGATGCACGGTTCGACTTCGCCGTCGAAGAAGAGTTGGTTGCCTTCCTCCCAGCGGCTGTTGTCACGGACCAGTTCGATGGCATGCCGGGCGCCCCGGCTCTCGGGATCCAGGCCAAAGTCCCTTAGGAGTAACAGGCTGTACGTGGTCGCCGTCCATGGTTGGCCGTCGGGATCGTCATCGGCGGCGGGCCAGTACGTGCCGCCGGCCCATTGACCGTCCGTGCCCTGAAGGGCCAAAAGCCTGGCTGCCCAGCCGTCGTCGGCCATGCGCTCCCGCTCTGCCTGAACGTCCTCAGCCGAAGCATCCGTCAGGTCGCGCAGAACCTGCCAGCGGATGGCGGGATCGCCGTCGAGCAGCCAATCGAGCACATCCATTGGCGCTGTCCGTTCAGAGGTGCTGGATCCCTGCCCGCTGCATGGCGTCCTTGTAGATCTCCACGTTCTTGGCCAGCAGCTCTTCCTGTTTGGCTTCGGAGACAGCAAAGGCCCGGCCCCCGAGGGCCGTGGCCTTGTAAACCTTGATGCCGCTGTTCTTCAGCGATGAGTGGTAGGTCTTTTCGAACAGAGTGAGGAAGGTGGCGGCGTCCGTGCCATGGGCGATGATGGCCGATACCCGCGAGTTGATCTTGAGGAACTGGCGGAAGGGTCGCAGGCCGTCTGTCTTTTCCTGCACGCTCAATGCCGATGGCATCCCCGGGTCACGGACCCACGGGTAGGCGTTCCAAGGCATAACGTAGCGGGAATCGAGCTCAGCAAGCTCGTAGATCTGGGTGGCGCGGCGGGCGGCTTCGTCATCGTTGTAGTGCGAGACGAAGCCGGACTCGGTGCCCTTTCCCGGGCTTACCTGCAGGCTGACTATCCGGCATTCATCCTCGTCGTGAACCGGGTCGATGTAGGGGACGGTTGAGCCCGGCTTCTTTTCCATCAGTTCGTCGCAAAGCTGGGTTACCTTCGCGATGTTCGGTTCCTGTAGCAGGGCTTTCTTTTCGTCCCAATCAATCGTCACGATTTCTCCCTCAGCAGCAAGGCGTCCAGAAACAGGCGTCTTAGGCCACTCTACGCTTCCGGGCTTGAGGGTGGGCAGGGGAAGTTCTGTCTCCCTTCTGCTGGATACCATGCGCTCACACCCAGGACCGCATCTTATGGGCACGTTTGAGGGCCTTCATCCGGCGCCTCAATCTCCGACGACGGCGGGAGGACTCCTTGGCAGGTACGGCCACAACTCCTGGGAAGGCTGTCCCCGGCAGCGGTGGTGCAGTGGAGCGGTAGGTGTGGCCCGTGGGTGTCCTTGTTTCGACTGAGTGCCTCTGTCCTGGCCGGGTGATTGTCTTTGCGGCCCAGCCTGGTGTTTCTTTGGTGTGGTTGCAGGTTTCGCAGAGGCCTTGGCCGTTCGTGCTGGTGGTTGGCCCGTCATGGTGCCAGGGGATGATGTGGTCCAGGTGCCGGATGGGCGCGTCGCAGTAAGGGGTGCGGCAGGTGTCATCCCTTACCTGGACGAATCGGCGGAGCCCTGACGGGAAGAGCCGTGCCCTGGAGTCCATACGGACGAGTTCGCCGCTGGTGGGGGCGGTGTAGAGCCGGCGAAGCCAGACGTTCAACTCTCTGCCTTCGGGGGTGCCGACCGAAGGCAGCCTGCCTGAGCGGCCAATACCAACGTCTCCGGTGCCCCTGTTAACACCGCCATCTGATCCCAGGCCCGCTGCTTGGCCAGTCGCTTCGCTGCCGGTGGGCTCCGCATCTGCCAGAAGCTCACCCCGGATGGCTTTTCTGGCCCATTCGCCGGGGACGATGCCGTAGCCGGTGAGTTGTGCGGGTTCGCTGTCGCCTTGGAAGAGGGTGCGGTCGGTCATGACGAGTTGGAGGTCGATGCCTGTGTAGCCGCCCGGGGTGCCGGTGACGCGTTCGACCAATTCGTCTGCCATGATGTTGCCCTTGGACCGGTCATCGCCGGAGGACTTCAGGGTGTCAGCGTGGCGGGTCAGGGCCGCATACGCGGCCACGCCCTCGGCCACGGGCAGGAGGGCGGTCAGGCGGGTCATCGTGTCCGGAGCCGGACGCAGTGTCACGGTCCGCTCATTCACGGCATGGCTCGCACGCCTGGCGACTGAGTGCGGGTCGCGCCGGTACGCAGCAGACCGGACCGCGGCGATGATGGCCCGGTCCCCACAGCCGGCCAAGGTCCCGGTATCAGCGGCGATCTCTTCATCCACCGCGGCCCGGTCCTCGACCGCCAGGTATGCTGTTTCCTTCACCACCAGGGTGGCCCGCCACTCGTTCAACTGCCCGGACTCAAGCGCGGCAAGGGCGTGGGGCATCTCAACCACCAGGGCTTTCCCCAGACCCAGCAACCGGGCGCCACGGGAAGGTGACTCCCGACGGGCCAACGCGATTTCCGCTGCTACCCCGGCGCCGAGTTCATCTGCCGGGACACCCGCTTCGGCCTGTTCCTGCCGGGCGGCAAGCTCGTAGGCCACGGCGATCCGTGCCTGCTTCGCGGCAGCAGCAGACTTCACGTCCTCCAGCTCCCGCAGCTGGTCAATCATTCTTTGCCTGTCAGCAGCGGGACGGACCAAAGACAACGTATGCAGGACATCCCCAACAACAGGCCCAGGCCGGCTTGCCGCCTCCCGCTGCACCACCGTCGCCATCGCTTCCATAACCAAAGTCTTCCAGCAGGGTGAGACAAAACCCGGCTACTAGCCTTGCTATGTGGATAAACCTGTCCACAGTGGATCAACAGCCAGAGCCCCGACGCCATGCTGTTCAATGTAGGGATGCAGTTCACCAGGAAGGGCCTGAAAGACGACGGGTTCACGGGCTTCAGGCCGTTCAAGGACCTTGACGTGATGAGGCTTCCGCAGGGAACGGGCATCTTCGCCGTCCTGACGCCAGAGGGATTCCAGCCGGATTTCCTGAAGAAGAGCACCGCCGGGGTCTTCAAGAAAAAGGACCCGTCGCTGCCGGAGCCGGAGCTGAAAGCCGCATGGGTGGAGGGCGCCGTCGTCCTTTACGTGGGCAAGGCAGGCCCGGGCAGCAAGGGCAACCGCGGGCTGCGGCGGCAGGTCCAGGAGTTCCTGGACTTCGGGCAGGGCAAACCGCCGGGCCACTGGGACGGCCGCCTGGTCTGGCAGCTGAAGAACGCCGGGCAACTGCTGATGGCCTGGAAGGAACTGCCCGCTGAACGCCTGAACAGGGCCGAGGCGGAGTACCACGCTGCCTTCGTGGATGAGTTCGGGCAACTGCCGTTTGCCAACCTGGTACAGGCGCGGAGCCGGGCCGGAGGCTGACTCCCGAACGAGAGGGACGGCAGCAAAAGGTGCCCTGCCTCAAGACCGGGCCAGGCCGCCGTCGTAGGTAAAACGGCCGGCAACCATCGTCCCGGCCACCGGCATCGCAGCAAACACGGCATCCGAAACAGAGAGTGGATCGTCGTCAAGCAGCACAAAATCGGCGGGATCTCCGACGTGAAAGCCGGCCCGTCCCCGTGTCGAGGCAAGAATTGCCTGCTCCCGTGTGATGGCCTCCCGCGGATGCCATGGTTCCCGCCCATCATCACGTGCCCGCAAGACGGCAGCCGACATTGCAAGCCAGGGCTCAAGCGGCGCTACGGGGGCGTCCGAGCCCAGCAACAGCGAGGCGCCGGCGTCGAGCAGGGAGCGCAGCGGAAATGCGCGGTCGGTGCGTCCCCGCCAATTGGAGTCGGCGGCGTCCCTGTCGTCAAGCGCGTGCAATGGCTGGACACTGGCCACCACCCCAAGCGGGCCGAACCGGGCGAAATCCTCCCCGCGCACAAACTGCGCATGCTCGATCCGACCGCCTACCCCGGCCCGCTCAAACGCATCGAGGGCAACTTGGTTGGCCGCGTCACCGATGGCGTGGACGGCGGGGACAAAACCGGCGTCCCCCGACCGGATCAACAGCGCCGTCAACTCCTCAAAGCCCACGGTCAGCAGGCCATGGCCGCCAAAGGGATAGGGATCCACGCAAAAAGCCGTCCGGGTATTAAGGGCTCCGTCAATGAGGACCTTGAGCGGGCCGACCCTCAGCAGTCCTGTGCCGCCGTCGACATCCATACCCGTCCGCATGCCGCCGGCAACGGCACGTTCAAGGTCGGCCGGATAGACGCCTGCATCAACACGAAGGGAATCAAAGCCGTCGGCGATGCGCCGAAGCCACGGATCCCGGTTCCACGTCATCTCGAAATCCACGACACCCACCACTCCACGTGCGGCGGCTGCCCGCGCGGCCGCTGCAACCCACCCGTCAACCACGGCGTCGGGAAGGCGGCCCAGGTCGCGCGTCAGCGCGAAGGCAGGTTCCTCGCGCAGCAGCCCGGACGCGTCCACGTGCACCCCATAGCGCGCTGCGGCAGCCGAGTTGAGCCACACGCTGTGGAGGTCGTGGCTGACCAACGCCGTGGGCTGGTTCCCGGTGGCGGAATCCAGCAGTTCCAGCGACGGCGCATCCGGCCACAGTGCATCGCGGAAGCCGACGCCGACCATGGTCAGGGCTGCCTCGGCGGTGGACAGGGATGAACGGACGACGGCGGCAGCGGCCTGGGCGGTGCCTGCACAGGAGAGGTCCAACCTGTTGGCATGCAGGGCCCACTGGGTCATGTGGACGTGCTCGTCCCACAACCCCGGGATGAGATAACGGCCGTCCGCGTCAATGAGGTGCTCGCCACCGGCTGCTTTGCCGGCCGCACCAACCCAGCGCACGCTGCCCGACCGGATGCGGACGTCGTAGAGCCCCGCGTCTCCCGGAAACCGGACCGAGGCCAGGATCAGGCCGCCCGCAGCGCCTCCACTCATGCAGGCCCGCGCAGGCGCTCCATCTCGCGCCGGTCCTTCTTGGTGGGCCGGCCGGCGCCGCGGTCGCGCTGCGGCAGGCCCAGGGCAGGGGCAACGGGCCGAGGCGGTGTGTGGTCCGTGAAACAGTGGGAGGCGGCCTCCGCGCCCACGCGTTTGTTGATCAGGCGGCGCACTTCAAGGATCCGCTCGTAACCCGGCATCCGCACGGTGACGGTGTCACCGTTGACCAGCGTCGCGGATGCCTTCGCCGGGCTGCCGTTCAGCCGGACATGCCCGGCCCGGCAGGCAGCAGTCGCCGCTGAGCGGGTCTTGTAGGCGCGAATGGCCCACAGCCACGCATCAATGCGGACGCTGGCGGGGGCGGAAGGAAGGCTGGTCATGGCTGGCACCGAGTATAGCCCCGCCCGCTAAGCTCACGGGACCGGGCGCCCCGCCCGCCCAAGGCGGGCCACTACTCCACCGTCACTTTGACCCGCTGCACCATATTGTTGCCCAGTCCCTGGTAATTCCAGTTCTGTCCCAGCGGCTGGCTGGCACCGCTGGCATCCGTGGCCCGGCAGGCGAGCTCATGTTCGCCCGGATCCGCCACCCACGGCAGCGTCCACTTACGCCAGGCGAAACCACCGGCGGGTTCTTCCAGCTGGGCAGGCAGCCAAGTGCCGTCGATCCCTACCTCAACAGCAGTAACAGCCGCGTGCCCGGACCATGCCCTGCCCTGCAGCATCACGGGTCCGGGAGGCAGCACCCGGTTGCGCGTGAAAAAGTCGGGGATGCCCGGCGGGACCATCAACGAACGGACCCTGATCCGCGAAACGGGGGTGCCGTCGTCGTCTGCTGATTGCTGGTAGCGGTACGCGACCTGCTGCTGGTACCCGGCAAAGGGCGCGGTGACCACCTCGATCGATTCCAGCCACTTCACGCTGGCCATGCCGTACCAGCCGGGGACCACCAGACGGAGCGGGTAGCCGTGCTGGGGCGGCAACTCGCTGCCATTCATTTTGTAGGCGAGGACGACGTCGGCACGCATCGCCTCACGGATCGGCAGGCTCCGCGCGTACCGCTGGGTGACGCCCCCCTGGATCCCGGCATCGGCACCCGTGAATACCACCTCCACTGCGTGCGGAAGGATGCCGGCCTTCCCGAGGAGATAGGCGAGCGGAACGCCGGTCCAGTGCGCCGTGCCCACGCCCTCCAAGATCCAGGGCTGGCTGAGCGGGCGCGGTTTCAGGAGCGAGCGGCCGTTGCCTGCACACTCCAGGGTGACCGGCACCGTAATGGCGGGGTCCTTGCGCAGGGCAGGCATGCTCAGCTCGAGCGCGCGTTCCACCGCGCCGCCCACGCGCAGGTGCCACGACGCGGAATCGACGTCCGGGATGTCAAAGTGGGTGAGCACATAGTGCAGTCCCGGGGGAGTGATATCGCGGCGGAGGGCTTCCAGGGGCATCGAGTGGTTGCGGGCGCCCAACTGGAGTTCCTCCGGTGTGAGAGGTCCGGTGGTTGGTCCTGCTGCAGGGCCGGCAGGGACCTGCGCCTGCTGTTCCGGGCCCGTAGCGGGGCGGGTGGATTGTGGGTTTGGCTGGATCTGGGTCATGGCGCTGCGATTCTGCTGGGCTGCGATTCAGGCGGCTTGGGGCTCCCGTAAGGCAGAGCACCCATTGCCTCAGGTTTACGCCGGCCCCGCCGGGCCGTCAACGAAGTTTCCGCCAAGTGTGGAAAACGCAGCGGACCATGTGCAGCTGAAGAGCGCTACAGAACGGGCTGCTTCAGGAAGTCAGCCACAGTCAGCGGATCCTGTCCTGTCAACCCGTGGATGTCGGGGGAAACTCCGGCCATCTCGCCGGCAGCCATTGCCGTGTAGGTGCTTACCCAGGCGTCCACCTGCCAGGGCGGCGCCCCGTAGGAGGCACGGGATGCGTAGGCTTCCTCCACGGTTTCGTTGTGGAAGGTGATGGTCCGTCCGGTTCCTTCCGTGAGGACCCGGGCTGCCTGGGCCATCGTGACCTCCTCAGGTCCCGTCAGGTTATAGGTCCTGCCCTTGTGGATGGCGGGATCCCGCAACACCGCTACGGCACAGCGGGCAATGTCCTCCCGGGCAACGGCGGAAAACAGGCCGTCCCCTGCTGGCCCGCGAATGACGCCGTCCTCGCCGGCCAGCAGCGGCAAGAAGTCCATATAGAAGTTGTTCCGCAGGAACGTGTAGTCCATCCCGGAACCCTGGATGCGCTGCTCCGTGGCGTTATGGTCCCGGGCCAGCGTGAAGGTGGCGTCCGGGGCTGCGCCGTAGAACGAGGTGTACACCACATGCTGCACGCCTGCTTCGGCGGCGGCATCCACAAAGGCGTAGTGCTGCTTCACCCGGTCCTCGGTTTCTGCGGCGGACACCATAAACAGGACCTTCACACCTTCCAGGGCCTGCCGCGCAGCGGCGGAATCCCCATAGCTGCACACCACGGGCGGTGCGTTCTCCAGCTCCGGCGCGCGGCCGGCGTCGCGGACCAGCAGTCGCTGGGCGGAACCGGCCGCGGCAAGCTGCCGTGCCACCATTCCGCCCAGGCCGCCGGTGGAACCAGTGACAGCAAGGTCCGGCAGGTCCAGGGCGTCAGTCACCAGGAGTCCTAGGCTTCGCGTGCCGCAGGCGACTTGGTCTGCGCGGGATCGCGCTCGGCCAGGGACCCGATGGCGTCGTCGATCTTCTTCAGGACGTCAGGTTCCAACCTCACCCCTGCTGCCTCAACACTGTCGGCGATCTGCTCGGGCCGGGACGCGCCGATGATGGCGGAGGCCACATTGGGGTTCTGCAGCACCCAGGCTACGGCGAGCTGCGGCATGGACAGCCCGGCTTCGTCGGCGATGGGCTTCAGCTCCTGCACGCCGGCCAGGACGTCGTCACGCATCCAGCGCTGGATCATCTTGGCTCCGCCCTTGTCATCGGTGGCGCGGCTGCCCTCAGGGGCCGGCTGTCCCGGCAGGTACTTGCCGCTGAGGACGCCCTGGGCCATGGGGGACCAGACGATCTGCGAGATCCCCAGCTCCTCCGACGCCGGCACCACCTCGGCTTCGATGACGCGCCACAGCATGGAGTACTGCGGCTGGTTGGAGATGAGCTGGAAGCCGAGTTCCTTGGACAGCGCGTGGCCTGCGCGCAGCTGCTCCGCGGTCCACTCGCTGACGCCGATGTACAGCGCCTTGCCCTGCCGGACGATGTCAGCGAATGCCTGCATGGTCTCTTCGAGCGGGGTTTCAAAGTCGTAGCGGTGGGCCTGGTAGAGGTCCACGTAATCCGTCTGGAGCCTGCGCAGCGAGCCGTTGATGGACTCCATGATGTGCTTGCGGGACAGCCCCAGATCGTTTTTGCCCTTGGGGCCGGTGGGGCCGTAGACCTTGGTGAAGATCTCCAGGGATTCGCGGCGCTCGCCCTTCAGCGCCTCGCCAAGGACGGTTTCGGCAGCGGTGTTGGCGTAGACGTCTGCCGTGTCGAAGGTGCTGATGCCTGCGTCGAGGGCGGCGCGCACGCATTGGGTGGCGACGTCGTTCTCCACCTGGGAGCCGTGCGTGAGCCAGTTGCCGAAGGTGATTTCCGAGACTTTGAAACCGCTGTTTCCGAGGTATCTGAATTCCATGGGTTTCACGCTAACGCAGATGGTTGCTCAGGGTAAGGGCTGGTTGCCGTTCCCGGTTCTGTCCTTGATGACCTGGGCCGGGCCGGACAGGGATACCAATGATCCCGTATCCAGCGGCGCCAACGGGTGGGGAGCCTGAGGTTTCTTGAACGAGCGGGGGACGGAAGCATGCCGGTGGTCATCGAGTTTGGACTCGACGAGCGGGGCGACCTCCACCACCTTCTCGGCAGGAACATGGGGGTCCGGCAGGTCCCGTACGGAAAGTTTGATTTCCGGTGCAGCTGCCCGCGCCCGCGCAATGGCCCGGGCGTCCGCCTCAGCAACGGCGGAGGCCCAGTCCTCGGCCAGGACGGGAGGTTCACGGCGTGCGGCCGCCAGGGCCGGGTGGCGTACGACGGCGGTGCGGAGCGCCTTTCGCAGGCGTGCCGGTTTCAGCCGGGCAAGCCACTCGCGGGCGGACCGGCTGGGTTTGAAGGCTGCACCTGTGGATGACCCGCCAAAGCGAACCAGGGGCAAGCTTTCCTTGCGGGAGCGCCTGCCGAACACCGCCATCAGGGTGACGGCGGCCAGCCGGCCGATCCCGGCGAGGACGAGGGTGATGACGCCCAGCAGGAAGAGGACCAGGAACATCAGGAAGGCCATTCCCACGGTGCCCAAAAAGGTCAGGTTGAGGATGAGCGTATCCGGATTTTCCACGTCATCTCTCCTCTCTGCCCCCAGTGGTGCACGCACGGGCATCCCTCTGCAGGGACATCGGCTCCTTCTCCACCATACGGATTTTTGCCGCGCCGTGCCGCCGGACCCGGGGTCCGGTGCGTGGTTGTTTCAAAGCTGTTATCCGATATGACAAGGGCCCGGGGCCTATAGTCGGACGGGGGAACCTGGGCTGCGCGGCGCGGCCTGGAGCGGGAGGCAGGAGCACTGGTGGCGGAAGACGCAGATAGCAGGAACTGCATGTGCCTGTCCGGTGAGCAGTACGGCATGTGCTGTGGCAGGTTCCACTCGGGAACGGCAGAAGCAGCCACCGCTGAGCAGCTGATGCGGTCCCGCTACACCGCATTTGTGCTCCTCGATGAAAGGTATCTGCTGCATACCTGGCACCCGGCGGAAGCGCCGAAAAAACTGGACCTGGACCCCGGGATGCAGTGGCGGCGCCTGGACATTGTGGCCACCCACCGCGGCGGCCCGCTGGATGTCGAGGGCACGGTGGAGTTCAAGGCCTACTTCCGGCACGACAGTGACCGCGGCGTCCTGCACGAGGTGAGCCGGTTCGTGCAGGAAAACGGCCGCTGGTTCTACCTGGACGGCACGATCCTGGCCTGACTACTCGTCGTCGTAATCCTCTGCCGGGGTGAAGCCCGCTTTGTCCACCCTGCGGTGGAACCGCATGCCCGCCAGTCCGCCCAGCACCGCCCCCAGCAGGGCTACCAGGGCCACCACCACGGCAGCGACAATGCTCATGGTGTTGAGCTGGCCTTCGTTGATGGGGATCCGCGGGAAGCTGTTGAGGTTGGCCAGCACGTTGAACTGCTGTCCGAGCACCAGCCCCAGGATGGATACCAGGACCGCAACGATCAGGGCCCAGATCCACACCATCAGGCCCTGCTTGGCGCCGTTGAACCGCGCCATGCGTCCGGCCACGTACCCGCCGCAGTAGTAGGAGAGGAACAGGATGACCAGCAGCACAATGATGCCCACCAGGCCAACGGTGCCGCTGTTCGAGGCGGCCTGGTTGACCGCTTCATTGACGTCCGTGTTGGTGGCAAGGCCCACGGCTGTTCCGGCTGCTGCCACCAGGGCTGTCAGGAGCACTGCCATGCCAGTGGCGGTCAGCCAGCCAAAAAACGCCGAGCCCGCCTTGATGCCGCCGAACTGCTCCTTTTCGCGGGCCACGGCCGTCTGCCGGTCGGTCAGGTTGGGATCAACGGCAGGAGCCGGTGCCGCAGGGACATAATCCCGCTCGGCGTAGGCAGAACGGTCATGGCGGGCCGCCGGCACCTGTTCGTAGGTGGAGGTGGTTCCCGCGTCGTTGGCGGGCACTTGGTCGAAGGTGCGCGTGGAATCGTCGCCGGCCGAAGCGGCGCGATAGCTTCCGTTTCGGTCGGCGTCCTCACGTCCCCGCCTCGGAGACAGGTTCTCTGGGTCTGTTGAGCTGCTCATGGCTCCACTCAACCATCGGCCCGCAGGGATAGCAAGGATGCTTACTATTTCGTGACCCGCAGGTCAGCGGTAGTTGCGGTGCAGATTTTCCCGCCGGGACGGGCCGGGGGAGGCATCGGCAATCCATGGGCCCGTGCCTTCGGACTGGTCCAGCACTCCTGCCTCGAGCCAGGTGTAATCTCCGGCGAGGACCTTTCGGGTAAGCCGGTGGTCGCCGTCATCAGTATTCCGCCAGAGCTGGTCAAAGTACTCCTCCACGCGCACCCGGGCCTGCTCGCAGTATGCCTCCGCAAGCTCGTACGCGCTCGCCGCCTTTTCAGGGGCGGTGTGGAGCAGCATCTCTGCACGTGAGCAGCATGCTGTTATTGCGAACAGTTCAGCGCCGATGTCCACCACGCGGCCAAGGAATGCCTGCTTGCGTTCCAGCTTTGCCTGCCAGCGGCCCATCCCGTAAAACGTCTGCCGGGCCAGCCTGCGGGAGGAGCGCTCCACGAAGCGCAGGTGTTTGGCCAGGCGCCCGAACTCGCTGTACGAGCGCGGGTCCATTCCCGCCCCGGCCACCAGCTTGGGCAACCAGCGGGCGTAGAACCCGGAAGCTCCGACGGCGGCCTTCGCTTTATCGGACAGGCTCGCGTCCAGGGATGCCAGGTCTCCCGCGGCGGCCAGGTGCGCATCCACCGCTTCCCGGGCGATAAGGAGCCGCATGATTTCGGAGGATCCCTCAAAAATCCTGTTGATGCGAAGGTCCCTCAGCTGCTGCTCGGCCGGCACGGCACGCTCCCCGCGCGCGGCCAGTGATTCGGCCGTCTCGAAGCCGCGCCCGCCGCGGATCTGCACCAGTTCGTCGGCAATTTGGCAGCTGATCTCCGTGGCCCATAGCTTGGCCAGCGCCGCTTCAATGCGTACGTCTTTCTGGCCGGCGTCGGCAAGCTCCGCGGAGAGCTCGAAGACGGCGTCGAGGGCGAAGGCGGATGCGGCGATAAAAGCGATCTTTTTGCCCACGGCCTCATGTTCACCCACCGGCCGGCCCCACTGGGTGCGCGCGTTGGACCATTCCCGCGCGATTTTCAGGCTCCACCGGCCGGATGCAACGCAGAGGGCAGGGATGGAAAGCCTGCCCGTGTTCAGGGTGGTGAGTGCGATCTTCAGGCCCTGGCCTTCCCGGCCCAGGCGGTTTGCGGCCGGGACACGTACCTGGTGGAAGCGGGTGACGCCGTTTTCGATGCCGCGCAGTCCCATAAATGCGTTCCGGTTTTCGACAGTGATGCCCGGCGAATCCATGTCAACCACAAACGCGCTGATGCCGCCTTTATGCCTGGTGCCGTCCGCGTCCGTGTGGGCCGGCACTACGGCCATCACCACCACCAACTCGGCAATCACACCGTTGGTGGTCCACAGCTTCACGCCTTCCAGAAGGTACGCCTCGCCGTCGTCCGTTGGGGTTGCCGTGCTGCCCATCCGGGCGGGATCGCTGCCCACGTCAGGTTCGGTCAGCAGGAATGCGGTCACGGCGCCGCCGGCACAGCGCGGCAGGAACTCCCGCTTCTGCGCCGCGGTGCCGAAGACTTTGACCGGTTCCGGCACCCCGATGGACTGATGTGCGGAAAGGAGGGCGCCGAGGCTTGGATGGACGCTGCCCAGCAGCGCCAGCGCCCTGCCGTAGTACACCAGGGACAGGCCCAGGCCGCCGTACTCCGCCGGGATCTTCATTCCAAAAACCCCGAGTTCCGCAAGATCCTTGAGGTATTCGTCCGGAATCCGGGCGTCCCGCTCGATGACCCGCCCGTCCATGGTGCGCGCGTACTCGGTCAACCGGGCCATAAACGCCTCGCCCCGTTCCACATCCCCAGGATCCGGTGTGGGCCAGGGGTGGACCAGGGTGAGATCGAAGCTGCCAAGGTAGAGGCCCTTGGCGAAGCTCGGACGTTCCCAACCGGTTTCCCGGGCGGCTTCGGCAACGGCGCGCGCCTCATCCGCCGTGACACCCGCACCGATCTTGCCGGCGGGAACCGGGGTGTCGTCGGCGGGAGCGTCTGTTGCTGTTGTGGATCCTGCGGTGGCAGAACGGGTTTGTGAGGGGCTGTCAGTGGCGGAGCTCATGGGTTATCTCCTTGGCCGGATGGCTTTCGTAGCCACGGGATCCGCCGGGTTGGAGAACCCTTTAGCTGTCCCTCAAGATTACCCGCGGGTAGGTTCCGGTGCTAGGGGCGGTTTGCCCCTGAAAGTCCCCGCCGGTATCCAGTGCGGCCGCGTGGTGCACCAGCCGGTCCCAGCCTGTGTTGATGCCATGGACTAAGGCCAACAGTGTCCTGGAAACCACTGTCCAGCTGAGCTTCCCGGCGCCCAGCAGCACCAGCGCTGCCAGTCCTGCCGCCAGGACGAAAGCGGCCAGGACAAGACCGAAGACGAGCGTTCCAATGAATACCAATGTTGCGGTTTCCACCGAGCTTAGATCGAACTGCATTAATCCCCCTGCTGCGACGTTGCTTGGCCTGAAGCCAGTAGCACGAGCGTAGGGGGGAAGGGCCTGCCGGACCAGAGCCGCGGCGGCCCGGGAGGGTCTTGATATGGGATCGAAATACTACGGCGAAGTAGGTCACGAGGGGGTTTCGAGCGCCTGGGTTAACCTTGTAGTTGGCACTTTTCCCTCCGTGCCCCTGCCCCAGCCCCTATTTCCCGCCCTATATACAGTCCAAGGAGAGTGTGTGCCCCGCTCCGCCAGGTCATCCGCTGACGCCATCAGCGCCCGGCTCCGGGACCTCGAACTCCTCACCAAAGGACCTGCCTGGGCCCTGACGCGCTCGGCACCCTGGGTCATCGCGGTGCTGCAGGCTTCCTTTACGCGCACCCGGCCGCAGCTGCCGCTCGAGGAATTCCATGCCGACGTCGACTCCTTCCTTGAGGAGCTCCGCCGGCAGGAGCCCGGGCTGGGCGGGGGAGCCAACGGGAAGGCCTTCGGGGACGAGTGGACGCGGCGGCAGTTCCTGACGCGGCGGAACCAGTCGGGCCAGATCGTTTATGAGGTCACCGAGCCGGCGGCCCGCGTGCTCGCGTTCCTGGACAGCCTGTCCAGTGAGCGGTCCACGCTCAACGGTTCCCGGCTGGGAACCCTGCTCGGGGACGTGGAGAAGCTTGCCAACGAGACCAACCCGGACCAGAGCGCGCGCCTCGAGGCCCTGGAAGAGGAAATCGAGGAACGCCAGCAGCTGATCCAGGACATCAGTACCGGTGAGTTCGACGGCCTCCTCGATGACGACGAGGCAGTGGAGGCCGCCGGAAACATCCTGGACCTCGCGGCCAGCCTGCCGGCTGACTACAAGAAGATGCGTGACCGGATCGAGGAACTGGTGGGCGGGCTGCGCAACCAGATCATCGAGGAGTCATTGACCAAGGGCGCCACCATGGCCCAGGTCCTGGAAGCCGACAAGCGGCTCCGCCAAAGCCCGGAGGGGCGCACCTTCCGTTCCTTCACGGCTTTCCTGGAGGACCCGCAGCAGCAGGTGCGCTTCCGGTCCGCCATCGGGGAGGTCCTCAGCCGGCAGTTCGCGGACGACCTTTCGCCGGAAGACCGGGAAACCCTGAAGAACCTGGTGGCCGAACTCCGGCAGCAGCACAGCCAGATCCAGCGGATTTACGGCAAGCTCAGCGAAAGCCTCAACACGTACATCCAGAGCGATGACTTCCGCCAGTCAGTCCGGCTCCGCCAGGTCCTGCGGGAAGCGGAGCAGGCCATCCGTTCCCTTCCTTATGAAAGGGAACGTCCCGCAATGGTGCGCGGGCCTGTCCTCTTTAACGCAGGATTCGAGTCGCTGTCCATGGTGAAGCTCTTTGATCCGGACGAGTTCGCGGCCCCGCCCAAACTGGCAGATCCCATCGCCTTCAGCGATTCGGACCGCGTGCGCTCGCCGAGGACCGGCAAGGCCAAGCCGGAGGTGGTGCGGTCCGCGATGGCCGGCGCGTCCACCCTGTCCGAGGCATGGCAGCAACTGCCGCCGGAGGAGCAGCACATCAACACCATCCGCGCGCTCCTCTCGCACGCCCTGCACGACGGCGCCGCCTTCAACACCCAAGCGGTGGACGCCCTGGACTTCGAACAGATTGACGGCACCACGCGCAGGGCCTACCTGCCGCTGGTCACCCTCCCGAAGGATTGACGATGACTGAAGAGATGACGACGACGGCCGCCCCGGTAGTTGAGTCCGTCGAGACCCCCGAAACCGATGTCCCGGTGGGTGAGCCCATCGAAACCCGGCACGATCCCTTCTCCGTAACCCCCCGCGACACCTTCGTGGACGGTGCCGCCCTCTTCCCCGGCGACACGGGTGTGCTCTCCATGAAGGTGCGGCAGGCGCTGGTGAAACTCCTGAAGGGCCCCTATGTGGACGGCGGCCGCGACGAGAAGCTGTGGACGGTCCTGCTGGATCACCAAGTGATCCTGCGCAGCCGCCTGTCCGAACTGTTCCTCACCCTGCAGCTGGACCACGAACGGAAGATTGCCGTGTTGCGCCCGGTGGACCCGGACGCCATCGGGGGCAGTGCCCGTTCCAGCATCCTCCGGCAGCAGCGCGCGCTCAGCCGGGTGGAGACCATCGTGCTGCTACGAATGCGACTGCTTCTGGACCGGCACGTCACAGCCCAGACTGACCCCACCGTCACCCGCGAGGAAATCGCCGACCTCGTCACGCACTACCAGCCAGCAGGCCAACAGGACGCGCTCCGCGATTCCGACGTCGTGAACAGGGCCATCACCAAGCTCCTGGCCCGCCAACTCCTCCTCCCCACGGGCCTGGACGACGTCTACACCATCTCCAACGCCCTGCCCCTGGCCCTCCCCTTCGAAAACATCGGCGACATCCCCGCCCAAATCGAAGCGCTGGTAGCGGCGTCGGCTGACCCCGCCGGAACCGAGGCTCTCATCGACCTCGACGGCGCCTCGCAGGAAGAGGACGACGACGACGGTGCTGCCCCCCAAGGTCCAGGCACGAGCGGTGACGCCGCGGACGGAACCATGAAGGAGGCAGCCAAGTGAGCATCGCGAGTATGCTGCCCATCGGGGATGTGGTGAACCCTGGCCAGATGCGCCTTGCATTGGTGCAGGTGGTCAACTGGGGCACGTTCCATGGAGCCCACACAATGCACGTGGACCGGAACGGGACGCTGTTGACGGGCAACTCGGGCGTGGGCAAGTCGACGCTGTTCGATGCGATGCTGCGGGTCTTCGATGCCCGGCCGAGGTCCAACGAGGCGGCTGCCCAGCGGTCTGGCGGTGCGGTGGAGGACAAGCGCACCACGTTTACGTATATGCGCGGCAAGGTGGGCGACAAGGCCGTGGGGGAGGGCTCGGCGAGTGCCTTCCAGCGGCCTGGAGCCACGTGGTCCGCCGTCGCGCTGACCTTTGATAACGCCGCCGGCACCAGGGTGACCATCTCGGCCCTGTTCGACCTGCCGAAGAACGGCACGGAATCGAGCGTGGGCCGGTTCTACCTGATCGACCATGCTCCGCTGGACCTCGAGGCGCTGGAGGGAATCGCGGACAAGCGCTTCACCAAGGCCGCGCTGGAGACGATCTTCCCGGACGCCCAGGTCTTCGACGTTCACAAGGCCTTCGCGGAGCGCTTCCGCCGCCTGCTGGGCATCAACTCGGACCAGGCCCTGCCGCTCCTGCGGGTGATCCAGGCGGGCAAGGGCCTGGGCGGCAGCGTGAACACCTTCTTCCGTGACCAGGTCCTGGACGCTCCGGCAACGCTCGCCGCCGCGGACGACGTGGTGGAGGAGTTCAGCAACCTGATGTCCATCCGCCAGCGGTTGGAGGACGTCCGGCAGCAGCGCGACCAGCTGGCTCCGGTGCCGGGCCTGAACCGCGAGTATGCGCAGTCGCTGCTGGACGCGAACCGGCTGCGCAACCTGGCGGGCGAGGAATTCGAGGCCTACAAACAGAAACTGGCCGTCACGGTCCATCAAAAAACCCTGGCGCGCTTCAAGGAGCTGGCCCAGGCAAAGGCCAAGGAGCTCGGCGCCGAGCGAAGCGTCCGGGACGGCCTGGCCAAGGAACTGCGCCAGCTGGAGACGGACTACAACAACCAGGGCGGCAACGCCATTTCCGCCATCGAGCAGTCACTTGAGAATGCCCGGGTGGGCCTGAAGCTCCGCCAGCAAGTGGAGGAAGCAGCGCGCCAGGCACTAACCGACGCCGGCCTCCAGCTTGAGTGGACCGAGGAAGGCTGGGAGCAGGCGCATGAGCAGGCCGCCGCCAGGTCTGCTGAGCTCAAGGATGACTCTGAGGCCCTGCAGGAGCTTCGCTTTGAAGCCTTCGACGCCCACGCCACCAGGAAGCGGGAGCTGGCAGCGGCTGAGCAGGAGCTTGTGTCGCTGAAGACGCGCAAATCCCTGCTGCCGCCGTCGAGCATTGAAAACCGTGCGGCCATCGCCGCTGCCACCGGCATTCCGGAGGACCGGATGCCGTTCGCCGGGGAACTGATGGACCTCGCCGAGGGGGAAGAGAAGTGGCGTCCCGCCGCGGAGCGGGCCCTCCGGAACCTTGCCACCACACTGCTGGTTCCCGGCGAACATTTCGCTGCTGTGACCCGCTACCTCAACGATCACAGCGTGCGCGGCGCGCTCCGCGCTGTGGACGTTTCCAAGCCACTTGCCGGCGGTGCCCTCGCCTTGGAGGACGTGCACGACGGCGACCTGCTGACCAAGCTGGACATCCTCACCACGGGCGTTGCCGCCGAAGCCGGGGCATGGGTCCGTGAGCGCATCGCGCTGGACTTCGCCTACCCGTGTGTGGAAAACCCGGACGAACTCGCGGGGCTGGATCGGGGCCTGAGCCTGGGCGGCGTTGTGAAGCGAAACCGGCACACCGTGGAGAAGGATGACCGGTTCACGAGCCGGCAGGATTACGTCCTCGGGTTCGATAACGCCGCCAAGCTGGAGCTCGTGGCTGGCCAGGTGGAGGACCTTCGCCAGGAAGTGGCCAAAGCGGCAGAGCTAGCCCAAAGCCGCGAGGATTCGCACCAGGGCATGAGCCGGCAGCTCGATGCGCTGCGCCGGATCGCGGAGGACCACCGCCCCTGGGAACAGGTCTCCGCTGCCGTCGCGGCTGATGAGCTTGCCCGGATCGAGCAGCGGCTGAAAGATGCCCTGGCCGCGCAGGCCGACCTGGAGCCGCTCCGCGCCACCATCGAGGCCGTACGGCAGAAGCACCAGTCCAGCACGGAGGCAGCTGCCGTCCTGCAGAGCGAATACAAGGGACTGGACCGCCAACTCACAGCTGCCGATACCCTGCTGGAAGCCGCGCGTGAGCGGCTGAACCACGCGCCGCCGTCGGACGCCACCGTCACCGCGCTGGAACCGTACTTCGCCGATTTTGGCGACGTCAGCGAGATGCACGAGCTGGACAACCTCGCCAACCGGATCCGGACCGCGCTCCTTGGCGAGCTGCACACCGCGGAGTCCCGCGGCCAGGCCACCGCCGAGCGGCTTACCCGGATTTTCGAGGGCTTTGTGCGGGAGTGGGGCAGCGCGATTTCTGCGGACCACGGAACCACCATCGGTGCCGCCGGCGAGTTCGAGACGCGCTACCACGCCATCGTCAATGACGGGCTGCCCGCCCAGGAGGCCGAATTCCGGCAGTTCTTCAACCAGCGCACGCACGAATCCTTCAGTACCCTGCTGCACCTGCTGGACGAGGAACGCCGGTCCATCACCAGCCGCATCCTTCCGCTGAACGGCATCCTGTCACAGGTCAACTTCCACGAGGGCAGCTTCCTGGAGCTGGACATCAAGCAGACCCTGCCGCCCACTGCGAAGCAGTTCAAGGACGCCATCCAGAACGCCCTCAAGGCCCGCCATACCCGGCCCGCCAGGGCTGAAGGCGCCCGGGCGGACGGCGGCAACGGGGAAAGGGATGACGACGCCGAGCTCACCGCCCGCTACAAGTCCCTCGAGACCCTCGTGAAACGCCTCGGTTCGCAGGCGCCGGAGGACAGGCGCTGGCGGGCCGAGGTGCTGGACGTGCGCGGGCACCTGTTCATCCAGTGCAAGGAACACCGCGCGGTGGCCGGGCCGTCGTCGGGCAAAAAGGGCGGGGCCAAAAAGACCGAGGTCTTTATGCACGCTGACACTGGATCCATGTCCGGCGGCGAGCGTCAGCGCTTCACGGCCTTCATCATGGCTGCCGCACTGAGCTACCAGCTGGGCATCGCCGAGCAGGGCTTCACCACCTACGGCACAGTGATGATGGACGAGGCTTTTGTGCTGGCGTCCGAGGAGTTTGCCGGCGCCGGGATCAAGGCGTTGCACGAGTTCGGGTTCCAGCTGCTGCTGGCTGCCCCGGAGAATGTGATTGACCTGTCCCGGCACCTGGGCTCAGTCACCGAGATCCTCCGGGACCGGCGCACCAACCGCTCCGGAGTCCTGACAGCGCCCGTTATCAGGCCGCGGTCAGGAGAAGAAGGAACCTGGCGCTCAGAAGCTAACCCGGTAGACATCATCTTGCGCTGATCCGCCCTCGCGGAAAAGCAACGCGGGGTCACTTCATGCCCAATAAACCTCACAAATCGGGCCGGATGTGACTCCGCGTTCCCGCATATAACAAATTGATGGATTTATTGCCCCGGAGCTGTTGGGGAGCCCTGTCCTGGTGCCATGCTGGTCGGCATCAATCACTCGCCTTCATCCTCCTGACGGGTACTTGTGGAACGCTGGGTCCTGCATCTGACGCCCGTGGAGTGTGACGGCCTTCCCTTGAAAGGCATCACAAATGCGCCCAGCACATCGCGCCGCCACCCTCATGGCGCTCACTGCCGTTGCAGCCCTCACCCTCATGGGCTGCGCGGAGGGCCCTGCCGCGGACGGAAGTTCGTCCAGTGGCCCAGCCGCCCAAACGGCGGCCGCCGCAAGCCCGCTGGCATCAATCATTCCCGCCGCTACCTCTTCTCCCGTTCCCAAAGGGCCGGTGACCTTCACGTTCCCAGATGGCCGCCTGTCCTTTGCCCACCCGGAGGGGTGGCGTGTGGAGCATGAACAGGTTTCGGCGTCCCCTGCCGTGGAAACCGCGACTGTCTACGATGCCGGCGGCAAGGAACAGGTCGCCATCTATTACAGCGAAATCGGTGACGCCACGGCCGGCAATGTCTCCAGGTTCATCCTCGAGACGGACCCGGTTCCAGGATTGATCGGCGCTGCGGTTCCCACGCCCAGTTCGTCGTTCTTTGTCGACCACGCTTTTGGCACTGCTACCTACCACATGGGACTAACGCCGGGATCGCCGGTCTCGCCGGACGGGCAGGTGCAATACGGGCTCGTGATGCTCGGCGACCGCATTCTGACCGCAGACGTGCTTTTCGACGGTCGGCAGTTTGCGAACGACGAGGCGGCCAAGGAGTGGTACTGGGGTGATGAAGGCCGCTCCCTGAAAGCGTTGCTGATGAGCTTCACTTACCGCTGACCGCCGTGCAAGAGGAACCCTCCCCTGCGGGGGAGGGTTCCTCTTGCTGTTACTTGGCCTGCACCCGTGACAGGAACTGGGCAGTCCGGTCTTTCAGTCCGTCAATCTGGCGCAGGACGACGGCGGCCGGGTCCGGGTTGATCTCGTTGGCCGGCGGTTCCTTGCGGACGTTGCCGCAGCACAGGAAGTCGGCACAGATCAGTGTCCCGACGGTGTTGCCGTTGCGGCCGGACTGGCCGGCACGCCTGGCCACCCAGAGGAGTACGTCCTCCTTCGAGAAGACGTCCCGGCACAGTTCGCAGAGCACCGATCGTTTCTTTTTCGCGCCGCCCTCGGGGGCTCGGAGCATGATGCCCGTGGGGCCCAGCGCGCCGGGAACTACCAGGTACCCGCGGAGGGGCATCTTCTCGTCCCGCCACCCAAGGAAGTCGAGGTTGTTCCAGTCGAGCGAGTCAAAGTCCTTGGGCAAGGTGAGTTTCGCCGCCTCCGAGCGGCTGGCATTAACGAACGATGAGCGGATTTGCTGAGGCGTGATTGATTGCATGGCTGAGCTTTCGAAAGATAGGAGCCCCGGGATGCGGGGAATGAGGGTAAAGGGTCAGCAGGTCTTCGCGGAGCAGGCCAAAGCGGCCACCCCGCTTTCCATGGCAGCGATGGCCGGGCGGGCCGTCTGCATGCACATCGTTCCTGGTGTCCTATCTCGAAAGCCTCGGGCTTGGGTGCAGTGAGTCCGATGCACTGGCCGGTGCCCAAGCAACCGGCAGTGCCATCCTGCCAAAGGCTGCGCGCGGTGTCCAAGGAGCAGCCGGAGCAGGAAGTGTGTCCTTCCTCACGTCAGGGATTAAGTGATGTAAACGTTGCGTAATGGCCCAAAGGGTAGGCTAGCCTTACTTAAGTTCGCTTCAGCCACTTAAGGAGTTCAGTGACTTCCCCCCATTTCCCCGGGCCCAGCACCACGCGGCGCACGCTGTTCAAATCCGCCGGTAAGGCGACGGCCGTTCTGGCCGCAGCGGCGCTCACCCTCTCCGCCTGCTCCACAGGTCCTGCTAACTCCAGCGCGGATTCCACCGCCTCCAGCTCCAGCAGCGCGCAGTTCCCGGTCACTATCGAGCACGTCTACGGCAAAACGATCATCGAGAAGCAGCCCACGCGCGTAGCCACGGTCTCTTGGGTCAATGACGACGTCTCCATTGCCCTCGGCGTTGTTCCCGTGGGTGTCCCCAAAAACGAGTGGGGCGGCAACGGCCAGGGCTCTACCCCCTGGAAGGACGCTGCACTCGAGGAGCTGGGCGCCGGCTTCGGCTCCAGCAAGGCCCCGGTCCAGTACTCCGAAGCTGACGGGATCAACTTCACGGAGATCGCCAAGCTCGCGCCGGACGTGATCCTCGCCGCCTACTCCGGCCTTACCGAAGAGGATTACAAGAAGCTCAGCGAAATTGCCCCCGTGGTGGCCCACCCGGAGCTGGCATACGGAACCTCCTGGCAGGACGCCACCACCACCATCGGCAAAGCCCTCGGCAAGGATTCCGAGGCAGCCAAGCTCGTCTCCGACACCGAGGCCACCGTCAAGGAGGAAGCTGCCAAGTACCCGCAGATCGCCGGCAAGACGTTCATCTACGGCTACGCCCTTCCCTCGGATCCCAGCCAGACCGGTATCTACACGGCCAATGACAACCGGCCGAAATTCCTGTCCTCCATCGGAATGAAGCTCGCGCCGGTCGCCGAGCAGGCCTCTGCAGGCTCCAAGGAATTCTTTGTCCCCTGGTCTGCCGAGAAGGTTAACGAGCTGGAGTCGGACATCTTCCTAAGCTCCGTCGAGGAAGCCAGCGATGCGGACGCCATCAAGAACGATCCCCTGCTCGGCCAGATCCCGGCCGTCAAGAAGGGCGCCTTCGTTGCGGACGCGAACAAGAGCCTGGTCCTGGCAATCTCTGCGTCCTCCCCGTTGAGCCTGCCCTGGGCGCTGGACACGTTCCTGCCCGAGCTGGCCACGGCAGCGGACGCAGCGAAGTAGCAGCGGTTCCGTGACGCAAAGTACGACGACGCCGGCCCACCAGGCGCGGATTCCCGGCACCTCCGTGCCTGGAACCGGAGCGCGTGCCCTGTTCCGCGGCGGTGCTTCCAACGGGAAACGGACAGCCTGGCTGCTGGCCGCCGTCGTTGTACTCGCTCTGTTGGCCGGGGCCTCCCTGGCCATCGGGGCCCGCGGCCTGCCTTTGGAGACGGTATGGCAAGCCCTCGCCGCCTTTGATCCTGCCGACGGCGACCATGCGGTGGTGCACGCCCGCATCCCGCGGACAGTCCTCGGCCTGCTGGCCGGCGGAGCGCTGGGCCTGGCAGGGGCCGCCATGCAGGGTGTGGCACGCAACCCGCTCGCCGATCCCGGCATCATGGGTGTCAACGCGGGAGCCGCATTGGCGGTGGTGACAGGCATCTACGTCTTTGGCATCGGCTCACTGTCCGGGTACATCTGGTTCGCCTTCCTCGGCGGCGCCGCCGCCGCCGTCGTGGTTTACCTCATCGCTTCCCTGGGCAGGGACGGTGCCACCCCAGTGAAACTCGCCCTGGCAGGTGCGGCACTGAATGCGGGCGTGTATTCCCTGATGAACGTCATCCTGGTCTCCAGCCAGGACACCCTGGACCGCTTCCGCTTCTGGCAGGTGGGCGGCATCGCCGGGCGCGGCTGGTCCGTGCTGCTGTCCGGACTCCCGTTCCTGGCCGCCGGGGCAGTCATCGTGCTGCTGACCGGGCGGGTACTGAACAGCCTGGCCCTGGGTGATGACATTGCCCGCGGCCTCGGCCAGCGCGTGGGCCTCGTCCGCGCCATCACCGCCCTCGGGATCGTGCTGCTGTGCGGTTCGGCCACCGCCCTCGCCGGGCCCATCGCATTTCTCGGCCTGGTCATTCCGCATGCCGTCCGGTTCCTCACCGGCCCCGACTACCGCTGGATCCTGCCGTTCTCCATGGTTCTGGCTCCGGCGCTGCTCCTGGGTGGAGACATCATCGGCCGCGTGGTGCTGCTGCCCGGCGAAGTGCCGGCCGGGATCATGACCGCCCTGATCGGTGCGCCCGTGTTCGTTTGGCTCATCCGCCGCGGCAAGGGGGCGGGACTGTGACACTTACCAAATCCCCCGTTGACCTATCACTTAACGCTGCCAAAACAGGGCCAAAGGGACCAAAACTGATAGGGCAACGCCGGGCCGGGCGGCGCCTGAACCGGACCGCCATCCTCGCCGTCGCCGTTGTGGTCCTCCTCGCGATTACAGTCCTCCTGGGCAGCTACACCGTGACCATCCCGGACTTCTTCAAAATCCTTTTCGCGCACCTGACCGGCGGTGAGAAGATCCCCGGCGCCAGCTTCATCGTGATGGAGAACAAGCTGCCCCGTGCGGTGATCGGCACCATGATCGGCCTCGCGTTTGGCCTGGCCGGCGCCCTGTTCCAGACCATGCTCCGCAATCCGCTCGCCAGTCCGGACGTCATCGGCATCAGCTACGGCGCCAGCGCAGCAGCAGTGATGGTCATCGTGGTGTTCGGTGCTTCCGGTGCCGCCGTGTCCGGTGCTGCCCTCTCGGGCGCACTCGTCGTCGCGGCTATTATCTATGCCATCTCCAGCGGCGGCTTCCGCACAACCAGCCGCGGCGATGCTGCCGGAAACCGCCTCATCCTCGAAGGCGTGGGAATCGCGGCCGCACTGCAGGCCGTGGTCAACTTCCTGATGACCCGCGCCGATATCCGTACCGCCGCCGACGCCCTCGTCTGGCTCAACGGATCCCTCAACTCGGCCAACTGGGACCGCGCCGGCGTCCTGGCCGTGTCCCTCGTGGTCCTCATTCCTGCGGTTGCCGCCATTTCAGGCCCTCTGCGCATCCTGGAGTTAGGCCCCGACGCCGCCGCCGGCCTGGGCGTCAGGGTAGGTGCCACCCGGCTCGCGCTGGTGGTCATTGCGGTCGCGCTGGCGGCAGTGGCGACGGCGGCAGCCGGGCCGGTCTCGTTCGTCGCCTTCCTGTCCGGGCCCATCGCCCGGCGCTTCACCGGAAAAGCCAGCCTCCCGGCGTCGGCCCTGGTGGGAGCCCTCATTGTCCTCGCGGCCGATTACGCCGCCGCCAACCTCGCCCCCCTGCTGCTGGACGGCACCGTTTTGCCGGTCGGTGTGATCACCGGTGCGCTCGGTGCCCCGTTCCTGCTGTGGCTCCTGGTCACGGCCAACCGAAAGGACGCCTGACGTGGCTGTACTCAACGCCAAGGACCTGACGCTGAAATACGATCAGCGCTGCGTGGTGGACGGACTCAGTGCCGAAATCCCCGAAGGCAAGGTGACCATGATCGTGGGCGCCAACGCCTGCGGAAAGTCCACCCTGCTGCGCGGCCTGTCCCGGCTACTCAAACCGGCCTCCGGTGCTGTGACCCTGGACGGCAAGGACATCCACTCCCGCCCCGCCCGCGAACTGGCCCGCGTCCTCGGCCTGCTCCCGCAGCACCCCACCGCGCCGGACGGCATCAAAGTCCGCGACCTCGTGGGCCGCGGGCGGTACCCGCACCAAGGGCTCTTCCGCACCTGGAGCGAAAAGGACGACGCCGCCGTGCAGCGCGCGCTGGAAGCCACCGAAACGCTGGCCCTCGCCGAGCGGAACGTGGACGAACTCTCCGGCGGGCAGCGCCAGCGGGTGTGGATCGCCATGGCACTGGCCCAGGAAACGGAGGTGCTGCTCCTCGACGAGCCCACCACCTACCTCGACCTCGCGCACCAGGTGGAGGTCCTGGACCTTGTCACGGACCTGAACCGCCAGCGCGGCACCACCGTGGCCATCGTCCTGCACGATCTCAACCTGGCCGCCCGCTACGCGGACAACGTGATCGCCATGAAGGGCGGTGCGGTGGTGGCGGTCGGCGCACCAGGGGACGTGGTGACGGAAGACCTCGTCCGCAACGTCTTCAACCTGGAATCCCGCGTCATCCCGGACCCCGTGTCCGGAACCCCGCTGATCATTCCCATCGGCCGACACCACGTCCCTGCCAACGAACTGGAGCTCGTTTCATGAAGACCCGCGATATCGCCGCCACCGAGCCCATGACCCTGGCCTTCGATGTCACGGTCTCCTCCGTGCAGGAACTAAGCCCCAACTTCCGGCGGATCACCTTCGGCGGATACTCCCTGCGGGACTTCGGCGTCCACGGCGACACCCTTGACCTCCGGATCAAGCTGATGATCCCGTCGCTCGCTGCTGACGGCACACCGCTTCCCCTGCCGGTCTTTGAGATGGCCGAAGCGGGCTGGTACCGCGAATGGCTGGCTATGGATCCGGCAGTGCGCGGCTCCATGCGCACGTATACCGTCCGGCAGGCCCGCCTCGACGCCGTGTACCCCGAGATCGACGTGGACTTCGTGATGCACTTTGACGAGCACGGCAACGGGGGGCCCGCCGCAAACTGGGCCCTCAATGCCAAGCCCGGCGACGCCATCACCATCATCGGACCCAACAACCGTGCCGCACACTGCGTCACGGCCGAGATCTACTCCGGCATCGAATGGCGTCCCGGACTGGCGCAGCGCATCCTGCTCGCCGGCGACGAGACCGCCATCCCGGCAATCTCCGCGATCCTCGAAAGCCTGCCCGGATACATGACCGGCCACGCCTTCCTGGAAGTCCCCGAAGCCGGCGACTTCCTCGAACTGACCTCACCGGCCGACGTGGAAATCACCTGGCTCGCCCGCGGTGCCTCGATCGGACGGTCCCGCCCGCACGGCGAACTGCTCCAGGAGGCCGTGCGTAAGGCAGTGCCGGTGCCCGGCTGGGTTGGCATCAAAGCGGCCGACGGCGGCGCGGGGCCCGAGCCCGAGGACGTCAATGTGGACGAGGACATCCTCTGGGAGACCCCCGCACGGATGGAAACCGCCGAAATCCAAGCCACCAAAAACCCGGACATGCCCGCCGGTGCCATGCCCTTTTACGCCTGGATCGCCGGCGAAGCCGGGGTCATCAAGGACATGCGGCGGTACCTGGTCCGGGACGTCGGGGTCGACCGGAAGCAGGTTGCCTTCATGGGGTACTGGCGGCAGGGCAAAGCCGAGGGGTAGTTCTCGGCCGCCGGGAGGCACATCCTCTGCGTGCTCGCTCGTTCCTCGCTTAGACGCACGCTGCCGGACGTCCCTCCCGTCGCCCCCTGCCACGCCCGCTCACTTTTGACCGCTTGAAGGCAAGCGCCCGCTCACCTACTGCTTATCCCGGCGTCGTCCTTGCTGTTCTTTGCCCCGCTTGCCAAGGCACAGCCCGGGTGGAGTACGGCAGTAGGCCATCAGGAGCAAGCGGTTGCGGCACATCATCGGTGAGCAGCTGAGACCGGTACGCGGATACGGCCAACGCTTGCCGCCCTCGACGCCACTTAACACACATTTTCAAGAACCGCCAGTACTGGCAGATGTGGTGTCACAGGGTGTGACAAGAATATGATTCGGATATTCCAACCGGACCATTTAAGGTGTCACGCCATGAAATCCATTCTCCGGCCAGCCGTTTCCGTCCTGACACTTTTAGTTATGCTCGTTTCACTTGCCGTCGTGGGCAGCGTGGCGAACGCTGTTGGCGCGCTGACATTCGCGCCGACCGCCGACAGTTACGTTCAGGCGGACCGGCCAACAGAGAACTTCGGGACCAGCGTCCGATGGTCCACCGAGGGCCGGACAAGCATCTCGCGGAACAGTCTGCTGCGGTTCAACGTCCAGGTCCCCGCCGGGGAACACATCGTCTCGGCAAAGCTGCGGGCATACTCGGAGGCCGCAGCAACATCGACTGAGTTTGTGGACGTTTACACCACGAGCGGCACATGGACCGAAACGGGCGTCACCTGGAACAACGCGCCGGCGCGCGGGACCTGGCTGGGCAAGACCGGCGGGTTCGCCACGGGCGCCTGGGTGGAATGGGACGTCACCAAGGGCGTCACAGCGACCGGCGGTGAGCAGAACTTCAGGCTCGAATCCAGCGTGCAGAAGTGGCTGGGCTTCAAATCGAACCAGGTCTTGGACGCGGCACTCCGCCCAAAGCTGGTGGTCACTACCGCGGCTAACTCCGTGGCCCCAACCCCCACCCCCACCCCCACCCCCACGCCAACCCCCACCCCTACCCCAACGCCCGCGCCGACTGATCCAAGCGGGGTCCAGGCTGCCACCACGCAGAACTGGGGCGCACCGGTGGCCGGGGATGAGTTCAACTACACCGGGGCCCCGGACGCAACCAAATGGAGCGTGTACAACAGCGCCGGGCACGCCGGAAAAGGCATCCGCAGCCCGGGGCAGGTAAAAGTGGACGGCTCCAAAATGGTTATGAACGGAACACCTGACGGGACCACCGCCGGCATGTCGGCGAAGTTCGCCCGGCAGAAGTACGGGCGGTGGGAAGTCCGCGCCGCCGGGTCGGGCGACAATGAGTACCACATGGTCTCGATCCTGTGGCCGGACAGCGGGAACTGGCCCTGCGACGGCGAAGTGGATTTCGCTGAGACAACGGGCGACTGGAACATGATCAAGTTCTTCCAGCACTTCTCCTGCAGCAACTCCCAGACCAGGGCCAGCAAAACGCTGGACGTTTCCCAGTTCCACAACTACGCAGTGGACTGGTCTCCCGCCGGGATGGTCGGTTATGTGGATGGCGTGAAGTGGTTCGAGGACAACGATCCGACCCACCAGCCTCCAGGCAGCATGCATCAGACGCTGCAGCTGGATTGGTTCCCGGATTCCACTGCTGACGGTGCTGGGGAAATGCGCGTGGACTGGGTACGTGTTTACCGGGCAGCAGGCGGGACCAGCTCGACTCCGACCGCAAGCCCGAGCCCGACGCCGACCCCGACTCCCACCCCGACGCCTACCACTCCGCCGTCGGGTGATTCTTTCGAATTCGCCGCCGTCGGTGACATGAACCCTTCAGGAAATACGTCGGCGAGCTCGGCGTCCGGTAAAAACGCTGCCAGCATCATCGGCGGCCTGAATGACGGTTCGTTGGACAATTTCCTCGCTATCGGCGACTTCCAGTACGACAAGGGGACCTGCTCGTCGCTCGCGGCGTGGAACACGCTGTGGGGCGGGTTGAAGGCCAAGACATACTGGACCGCGGGCCCAAACCACGACCTGGAGCCGGGTGTGAATGATGACGTGGACCGGTTTATGGACGGCCAATGCGTCAACACAACGAAGTCCGCTACCAGCACCACTTTGGGCCGTTTCCAGGATGCGCTGGAGTGGTATTCATTCGATAAGGGCAACTGGCATATTCTGGTGGCGCCCACGGCGACGTGGCGGTACAACGCGTCCCGCGCGCAGGCCATGACCGCCGAAATGGACACTGACTTGAAGGCAGCAAAGGCGGCCGGGAAGCATCTGGCCGTCGTCTACCATGACCCCTATTTCACGTCCAACACATCGAGCCACACCCGCTTCACCCAGGCGAAGCCCTGGATCGACATGTTCTGGAACAACCGGGTGAAAGTCTTGCTGTCCGGCTCCCAGCACAACTATGAGCGGACCTGCCCGGTCAACAACGCGGACCAATGCGTACCGGACGGCATGCAGCAGTTCCAGGTCTCCACTGGCGGTATCGGTCTGCGCTCCTTCGCCAGCGACCCGGCCTACATCCAGCGGAAGTTCAGCGACACTTGGGGCCACCTAAGGATGAGCTTGAAAGCGGATGGCTCCTACACCTGGGAGTTCCGACCGGTCCACGGAGGTATGCAGACGGACAGCGGCTCCCGGACACCATGATGACGAGCCATTCCCGACGGCAGGGGTGACGGGTTCGAACCGAGCTGGCGCCGCCTAGAAGGCGGCGCCAGCTTTCCAACTGTTCATCCCGGCGTCGCCCTTGCTTTCCTTTGTGCAGTTAGGTTGGAGCGGTGGCGCGTGAATCCTTGCTTCCTGCATCCGGGCGGCGGGTGTTTGTAGCCCTGGGTGACTCCTTCACCGAAGGAGTGGGGGACCGGGATGAGCGGTTGCCCAATGGCGTCCGTGGCTGGGCCGACAGGGTGGCCGAGAAGCTTGCGAAAGCGCAGCCTGGGTGGCGGTACGCCAACCTGGCCATCAGGAGCAAGCGGCTGCGGCACGTCGTAGCCGAACAACTGGAGCCGGCGCTGCGGATGCGGCCCACTCTCGTCACGCTCTATGCCGGCGGCAACGACATCCTGGACCTGAAGACCGACATGGTGACGCTCACGGCGGACTACGAACAGCTTGTTGCCCAACTCGCCGGCACCGGCGCCACGGTGGTCCTCTTCACCGGATTCGACGTCAAGGTTTCAGCACTGCTCGAGCCGCTAAAGAAGCGCAACACGTTCTACAACAACCGCGTCCGGGCCATTGCAGAAAAATACAACGCAGTCCTCGTTGACTACTGGTGCCTTGACGCTTTCCACGATCGCCGGATGTGGGACTCGGATCGGCTGCACATGTCCAAAGCGGGGCATAAATACCTGGCCGGGCAGGTGCTGGACCAGCTGGGCGTGCCGCACAAGATCCGGCCCAAGGACTGGGAACCGCCGGCGCCGCTCAGCCTGCGGGAGTGGGAACTCCGCCAGCGGCGCTGGGTCCGCGACTGGGTCCTCCCGCTGTTCGGCCGGAAGTTGCGGGGCGTGACGCTCGGTGACGCCCTCACTCCGCGCTGGCCCGACCCCGTCAAGGTACCGCGCAAGGGTGGCCTGAAGAAACTGCTGCGGGAGCAGACAGGGGCCGGGCAGGAGATTTAGCTGTCCAGCAGGTTCTCAAAACCGGGAGCCACCCTGCCGGCGTGGAACTCCTCTACTTCGAAGTCAGCAACGCCGTTCGTGTAAAAGGGGTCCTGTGCCAGGCTGGCGTCAAGGGTTTCGCGGTCTGCCCGGGAGAGCAGCAAGCCGCCGGTGCGCGGGACTTTACGTCCGGCGGCGATGAACACGCCGTCGTCGAAGGCTTTCTGCAACCAGGCGATATGCGCATCGTTGTGGAAGTCCACGATGTCCTGCGGAACCCGGTAGGTCAGTGAGACAACATACATGCGCCCAGCCTACCGCCGCACCGGGGCTCTACTTGAAAGATCAACCCACCGTAGAATGGGCTCATGACCGAACCCCGCTGGCTCAATGCCGACGAACGCCGCGCCTGGCTGGCCCTGGTAAGCATCAACACGCTGCTGCCGGCGGCCCTCGATACGAAGCTCCACGCAGCGGGGAAACTGTCCCTTTTCGACTACACCGTCCTGGCTATGCTCTCGGAGGCGGAGGAGCGTTTCCTGCCGATGAGCGAACTCGCGGCCCGCAGCAGCGCTTCCCTGTCGAGGCTTTCGCATGTGGTGACCAAGTTGCAGAAGCGGGGGTGGGTGGAACGCCGGCCGCACCCGCATGATGCCCGCGTGACAACAGCGCACCTGACTGAGGAAGGCATGGCGACCATAGTGGGACTGGCGCCCGGACATGTTGAGACGGTGCGGGATCTGTTCCTTGACGCCCTCACCGAGCAGGACGTCCAGGATCTGGCGCGGATCGGCGAGAAGGTAGTGGGCCGGCTGGACTCGGACCACTGGATTTTGCGGGAGACCCCGGGCGCGTAGCCGGCCAAGCAGGGAACCGCAGGGAACTTGGTTGCCCCCAGCAACGGATGGCAAACTGGCGGGATGGATTTCACAACCCGCTTCGTGGCCCTTGGTGACTCCTTCACCGAAGGCGTGGGCGACGACGATCCCACCCGACCCAACGGGGTCCGTGGCTGGGCAGACCGCGTAGCTGAGCAACTGGGGGCCCCGGACCCGGGCTTCGGGTATGCCAACCTCGCCATCCGTGGCAGGAAGCTCCGTCAGATCCTGGCTGAGCAGGTGGACGCCGCCGTCGAGCTCAAGCCCACGCTGGTGAGCATTTACGCAGGTGCCAACGATATCCTCCGGCCCCGGATCGACATTGACGACCTCCTGGTGGAGTACGACGACGCCATCGCCAAACTGCGCGCCACCGGAGCCACGGTGCTGATGTTTACCGGCTTCGACGCCCGCGGCTCGAAGGTATTCAGCACCATGCGCGGGCGGACGGCCATCTACAACGAACTGGTCCGCGGCATCGCCGGAGACCATGGTGCCCTGCTGGTGGATTACTGGCGCTTCAGCGAGTACTACGACTGGGGCATGTGGGCGCAGGACCGCATGCACATGTCAGCGGCCGGGCACGCGAACATGGCCAAGCGTGTGTTGGACGTCCTGGAACACGACCACTCCATCGACGTCCCGCCGATGACCCCTGTTCCTGAGCTGAGTGGCCTGGACGCCATCCGCGCGAATGCCCGCTGGTTCCGCGAGTACGCCGGTCCTTGGGTTGTCCGCAGGGTCACCGGAAAGTCCTCCGGTGACGGCCTGCAGCCCAAGTATCCGCAGCTGACACGGCTCTAGCGGAAGCGGCCTCTTATACACCCTCAGGGGCCGGATTGGTCTTTAATTGCGTGAACTCGTAGACTTGGTAGGCGCTAAGTGCGCGGAGCGTGCGCAATTGCTCCGGTTGCCCGGTAAATTCTCCAGGGTGGCCGGTAGTTAGGGGCTCAAGTTGCGTGACTAACCGTTGCCCTTCTTCACTTTTGGGTCGCCCTTAGCAGCATGGTCCAGCAGCAGATATGCGGATCATTACTTTCAATTCTTGAGGAGAAGTCATGGCAGCACACTGCCAAGTGACCGGGGCCGAGCCGGGCTTTGGGCACAGCATTTCGCACTCGCACCGCCGCAACAAGCGTCGGTTCGATCCGAACATTCAGAAGAAGCGCTACTGGGTTCCGTCCCTGCGCCGTAATGTCACGCTGCAGGTATCTGCAAAGGGCATCAAGACCATCGACGTACGCGGCATCGACGTTGTCGTCGCCGACATTCTCGCTCGTGGGGTGAAGCTCTAGTGGCTAAGGACAAGGACGTACGTCCGATCATCAAGCTCAAGTCGACTGCGGGCACGGGTTACACCTACGTAACCCGCAAGAACCGTCGTAACGATCCGGACCGCATGGTTCTGAAGAAGTACGACCCCAAGATCCGCCAGCACGTCGAATTCCGAGAGGAGCGCTAAACATGGCTAAGAAGTCCAAGATTGCTCGCAACGAGCAGCGCAAGGTCATCGTTGAGCGTTACGCTGCAAAGCGCCTCGAGCTGAAGAAGACCCTGGTTGACGAAAACGCAACCGACGAAGCACGCGAAGCAGCCCGCCTGGGCCTGCAGAAGCTGCCCCGCAACGCGTCCCCGATCCGTCTGCGTAACCGCGACATCATCGACGGCCGCCCCCGCGGTACCTTCCAGAAGTTCGGTATCTCCCGTGTTCGCTTCCGCGACATGGCCCACAAGGGCGAACTCCCGGGCATCACCAAGTCTTCCTGGTAATCCAGCCCCGCTGATACCAGCTGCTTGAGAAGGGCCGGCAACCTCACGGTTGCCGGCCCTTTTGCCGTTTAAGCCGCTGGGTGTTGCGGCTTCCTGCGACGCCCGGTGATTGAGCCTGTCCCCGGTGACAGCCTGTCGAGATCAAGGTAGTGGTGCAGCACACAGAAAAGAAGTACGACGGCGGAATGGCTGCTGGAGTGCCGACATCCGCCTTTTGGCGCGGAATCCCGGGCCCTGGGACCCCTTCCGGAGGGGATTTGCGGGGTGGGGTGTGGGGGTGTATTGTTTTCTAAGTCGCCGCGGGGGAGACAGCGAAGAGCTGGTTACCGCGGGCGGCCAAAACCCCCAAACGAAGACCAAATCTGGCAGGGCCTTTGAGGACCGCAGAAGAGGTGGGGATGATCTTTCCGCCGATGAAAATCCTGAAACATGGATTTGCGTTGGGGTGGGGGATCGGGTAAGTTTGAAAAGTTGCTCCGGAGCGATCCATGACTGGTTGTTGTTGTGGTGG
>NZ_JARVSG010000018.1:0-6014 GCF_030209335.1 Pseudarthrobacter sp. fls2-241-R2A-168 | reverse complement strand
TACCTCCCGAAGAACCTGCAGCGGGACTACGCCAATAACGCCAACGCCGACCTCTGAGGCGCTCCAAGTTCGAGGACGCTATCCTCTGGGGCGGCACCAGTGGTCCGGCGTCAGTATCACGCCAAACACTTGAAGTCAGAGGATCCGGCGGATTCCCCGCATCAACCACTCAACTCCAGGAAAGTGCCCTCCGCAGCGAACTGCTCGCCGCATCACATTTACGACGCCAAGGGACGATTGATAATGCCAATATCTGGTTTCGACCAGGCTGCAATACCAGTGAGCGACGTCGACCGGACCGTGCAGTTCTACCAGAGCCTCGGATTCACAGCGCCGAAGGACAGCGGGACGTCACTTCCTCGGGAGTCGTTCAGAGCGGTACAGGCCGGCGAACAGAAGATAAACCTTCATGGCCCCGCGCTATGGCAAGATCCCGCATCGTCGTTGCGCGGCCGCACCGCCGTGCCGGGTTGCGGAGAGTTCTGTTTCGTCTGGGATGGAACAGTCCCTGAGCTGCGTCAAGCGTTGGACCGGACTGCATCGCCGGTGGAGGCTGGTCCGGTCGAGCGGACCGGCGGGCGCCGGAACGGGACCGCCGTGGGGACGAGCATGTACATCCGCGACCCGGACGGCAACCTGCTCGAGTTCATCGTCTACCCGACACAGTGAGCGAACATTCGATGGTGCGCGAAGTGACGGCCGGCGTCCTGCGAGTGGCCTACGAACAACACGGCCCCGTCAACGGGCCGCCCGTCATCCTCAACCACGGCTTCCCCTACGATGTGCGAGCCTACGACGAGGTCGCCGCGATTCTGGCTGCGCGCGGGTGCCGGGTGCTGGTCCCGTACCTTCGCGGGTACGGCCCGACCAGGTTCCGAACGGCGCAGACGCCTCGTTCCGGCCAGCAGGCCGCACTGGGCAGCGATCTGCGCGCGTTCATGGACGCGCTCGGCATTGGCGAGGCCGTTCTGGCGGGGTATGACTGGGGCGGGCGCTCGGCGTGCGTCGTCGCCGCGTTGTGGCCGGATCGCGTCAGGGGTCTAGTCACGGGACTCGGATACAACATCCTCGATCCGGCTATGGCCGATACGCCCAGGGTGCCCGAACAGGAGCATCAGGGGTGGTACCAGTACTACCTCCACAGCAGGCGTGGGGAGCTGGGGCTGGAGGCCAACCGTTACGAGTTCTGCAGACTCCTGTGGCGACTGTGGTCGCCGACGTGGGAGTTCGACGAGAGCACCTACGCACGGTCCGCCGCATCCTTCGAGAACCCGGATTTTTCGGCGGTCGTCGTCCACTCGTATCGGCATCGGTTCGGACTCGTCCCCGGCGACCCCGATCTCGAGGACCTCGAGGCCGAGTTGGCGGCGCAGCCGCAGATCAGCGTGCCGACGATTGCACTGTTCGGGGCTGACGACAGCTTCGGTGCACCGAAGCTGCGCGAACGCCGGTTCACGGGCCGATACCGACAGATCGATATTCCCGGCGCCGGCCACAACCTGCCGCAGGAAGCACCTCGAGCGTTCGCGGAAGCCGTCAACGCTTTGCTCTGAACGGGTGTCAAGACGTTACCCGTTCGATGGCGACCCGTAGCCGTACCAGTGCCGGTAGGTGGTGATCACCCACGGCATCAGTGAGAACGCCAACCACCGCATCTACAGTGGCGTGTCCCTTGCGCGAGAAGCCGGCACCAGAGCCTCCATCCACGGCGACTACAGATGAGCTCAGTAGACGTGCCGTGAACGGGAAACTAAGTGAGGCCTCGAACAACCCTCCTTGAAGCTTGTTGGCGGCCGGTCTAGGACTGGCAGGATGGGTACTTGTCGACAGCTGGGCAGCATGCGCGAGGCGACCAGGCCAGCCTCGCCAAGCCGCCGAGGAGATTTTTGGTGCTTTGCGGCGTGGTCCTACCGGCTCGAACAATCTCGGGCGTTGGACGCCGAGGAACACTGCTGCGTCGAGCAAGGACAGGGCGGCCGCACAAGCTGCGCTCATGGTGCAGCTGATCGGCATCGCGTTAGGGGTCTACCGGCATGCATGCCGGTCCGGGTGAACCCGGGAAGCCCAACGCATCCGGTCAGTTATGTACACAACCATGAGTGCCTAAGTCCACCGCCACCGCTATACTAATCATTACGCTATTTTGGTTGCCAGTTGGGGGGCGTCGGTTCGGCGCCAGCGTTTGGTGATGTGATCAACACAAGCATGCGTTGATGCTCAACCAGAGTGAAATGACCAGCACCTCCATCAAAGCGGTGGGAAATTAATTTACGTCGACTTGCTCATGTCGGCTCAGGGTAAGGCGGCCGAGGATGATCGCGTTCCTGACGGAACGGAAATAACAACTAGGACTCCGCGCCAAAGAAAGAAGAAGATGGATGAATAATCAAGCGTTGGATACGGATACAACAACAATGACAGCAGCGTTCCAGCGGCTGCTAAAACAGCGCGTGTCCTATCGCGCGTTCCGGCCAGAGCCGATCGATGACGACACGTTGCGCCAGCTTTTCTCGGATGCTTTGTGGGCACCCTCCAATTGCAATACTCAGCCATGGGAGGTTCACGTCGTGTCTGGAGAAGCGCGTGATCGTCTGGTTGATGCTCTTATAAAGGCCGCGGCAGAGTTTGATCCGCACCCCGACTTCTCCTTCGATGTTGGGGCGTATAAGGGTGCGCTCGAGGAACGCAGAAAGGCGCAGGGGGCCTCCTACTATCAGGCGTTGGGGGTCAGACGAGAAGACCACGAGAAACGACGGGGCATTTCCCAACAGAATTACCAGCTTTTTGGGGCTCCCCATGTCGCGTTCCTGTTCATGCCCGAGGTCGGGGACTCCGTAAGAGTGGCATCTGACGTGGGAATGTTCGCGCAAACCTTTCTCCTGGCACTCGCCGCGCGGGGGCTTGCTGGTGTGCCCCAAACGTCGCTGGGCGGCTTCCCGGATCTAGTGCGGAACGAATTGCAGATCCCTTCGCAGTCAAAGCTCCTGTTCGGTATCTCCTTCGGGACGCCAGACACTACCTCCGCCGCTTATGCGTACAGGATTGGGCGCGAGAGCTTGGAGACCCTCGTAAGCTTTCATAGCAGCTAACGCCGCCACTGACTCGCCGAGCACCTTGACGTTCTCGACACGTTCATCCGGGATGAAAACGCGAGACTCGGAGATTGAGAGTGCCAAGACTCGTGCCCCGAAAGCTCTTTCGTGCCGGGGGCCGGTCGCTTACCGCCGATCGTCTTTCCGACCGACGAGAGCATGCGGGCATCCGCGGCGCCCGGACTTGTCCGACCCGGCAGACCAAGCCCGGGCTGGTAAGCTTCCCTGCGGCCACAGAATTGAACTGCTCAAACTGAAGGACGCGGAGATCCGCAACGGGTATGCGGAACGAGCGGTGGAGCACAACTGAGGCTTGAAGTCCTTGAGCACAGGATCACGTCTGGCCTCCACCGTAGAGCCGGTGCCCCGCCGAACAACTGGGAGAGCGCCTATCCGAAGACGGGGCCACCTTGGCGGAGAGTGTGGCCAAGGATCCTCCGGTCTTCGACTTCATCGGACTGACCAAGGAAGTTGCAGACTTGGCGGTGGAGGCCATAACACAGCGGAGGCTAATGAAGAAATTCCCGCCCTGGACACCGGGGTGGAACTTCAGGCTTCTCCTGGTGCGCGTGCCGACCAACCGTTCCGTGTTAGTCGAGTTCAATACAAAGCAAAGCCAGAGCCGAACTCAGCCAATGTTTGCGACATCTGAAGTCCGGCGAGTTCAGGCCGGCGGATCTCGGACACCTGAATTTCTACGTGGCGGCAGCCAATGATTTGGTGAATTTCCCGAGAAAGGCCCCGACGGTGGGATCCTCGTGCTTGGCTGCTAGCACGAACCAATAGTCGGCTACGCATTGGACGGCTCACCCCAGCCCGTCGCCGTTAGGGCGTGTCTCCTTATTGACGGAGCCAGATGCCGACGGCGTAGAGGACGACGCCGGCGCGGTAGATTAATGCGAGTTTGTCCTAGCGGGTGGCAGTGCCGCGCCATTGTTTGAAGAGGCTGAAGGACATCTCGACCGTGTTGCGGCCTTCGTAGGTCTCGGAGTCGAAGTCCACGGGGCCCCCGCGCATGATCGCCGGCGTTTGCGGTGCCCGATCTGATCTGATGGTTCCGGGATGACGGCTTTGATGCGCCTGCGGCGCAGCAGCGACCGGCTAGCACAGGACGAATACGCCTTGTTGCCCATAACGGCATCGGACCGGGTTCTGGCATGGCCTCCGCCGAGCCGCGGCACCCGTGTCGCTTCCATGACGAGGGGAACATGGGCGGGT
This sequence comes from Pseudarthrobacter sp. fls2-241-R2A-168, assembly GCF_030209335.1. Taxonomy (NCBI): domain Bacteria; kingdom Bacillati; phylum Actinomycetota; class Actinomycetes; order Micrococcales; family Micrococcaceae; genus Pseudarthrobacter; species Pseudarthrobacter sp. fls2-241-R2A-168. Next base: position 1,704 of record NZ_JARVSG010000018.1, on the reverse strand, counting down.
CGCCACCTTGCCCCGGACCGAGGATCATTGCCAACGGCCGGCCTTTACCGTCGCAGGCGTAATGGATCTTGGTGCCCAGTCCGCCCCTGGAGCGGCCGGTGGCGTGATCGGTAGGTTCAGCGAACAGTTTCTGGTAATTCGGGAGTGCCCCCTGTGGTGGGGAAGGTTCGTCCCGTGTTGGTGGACCCTGGTTGATGGTCGAGTCGACCGAAACTGTCCAGTCAATCCGCCCTGCGGCGTCGGCTTCTGCCAGTAACTGTCCGTGGATCGGGTCCCACGTCCCGTCTGAGGCGAAGCGGCGGTGCCGCTTCCACGCCGCCTGCCAAGGACCGGATTCCGACGGCAGGTCCCGCCAAGCAATCCCGCACCGGTACCGGTAAATGATGCCTTCAACAACCTGACGGTGGCCAGGGATCGGGCGGCCCCGCCGCCCGTCAGAACTCGGCAGCAACCGCTCGATCCGTGACCACTGCTCATCACTCAAAACAGATGTTCTCGATACCGCTCCAGCATTCCAGCGCGGGGCGCCGATTAAGGAGACACGCCCACAGGGCAGTGACAGAGAGCAACCGATCCCGGAAAGAGGGCGTACTCAGTAAACAGCTACGAGGCGACCACTGACTTGGCCAGTTTTGAGGCGATGAATGCCAGCCGGTATGCTCTGGAAATCGATTTTTTCCATGGCAGGCTGGATATCGCCGCATTCCATCCAGTCCAGAACTGCTTTCATAGACTCTTTCGCGCCACCGGCACGGCCAACGAGTGTGATCCCCTTGGTCATGAGCGCGTATGTATCGATCGTTGCCTCAAGGCGCCCCATGCCGACTTGGACGACGCGCCCTCCATGACCTATCGCAGCTATTGCACCGGCCGTCGTTGTGCCGAATCCGGCGAAGTCGACGACGACATCGAGATGTTCCTCCGCTAGCTCGCCAATGTCCTTCACGACTCGTTCGGCGCCGGCATCCTTGGCGCGGCCCCAGGCATCCTCGTTGATCTCCGCAACAAAGACCCGGGCCCCCGAGAGTGCGGCAACTCGTACTCCGATCTGCCCGAGCCCTCCGAACCCTATGATCCCAACTTTTTGTCCCGGCCGGACCTGACCGCTCGTAACAACGGCGGCATGTGCCGTCATTCCTGGTTCAGCAAATACCGCCATCTCCAGAGGCAAGTTATCTGGAACGCGGACGAGGGAGTCAGTTTTCGCGAGGACAAACTCACCGAAGCCGCCGTTGGACGCATAGCCATGCATCTCACTCATCGACCAGATCGCGACCCGGTCGCCGACAACGTACTCGCTTACACCGCTGCCAACCGCAACGACCTCACCGGCAATCTCGTGACCGGGCACGATAGGAAGCGACAGCAATTGCAGCCACTTTTCGTCCTCGAACAGTCCAACATCCGAGTGACAAATGCCGACTGCTTTTACGGCCACAACAACCTGACCCGACGCAGGCACCGGTCCCGGCAACTCAACGAGAGTGAGCGGTGCGTGAGTATCGGTAAACTGCCAAGCCTTCACAATTTCCTTTCGACGGTGATTAGCGCCCCGATCGGCGCCGGCGAGAGTATGGAGGTACACCGAGCTCCCCGCTGTTCGACGCGTGGACGCTTGGTCAGGCCGGGATGAGAGCGGAGGTCTCGTTGAGGCGGTGAATTTCCGGTTCTGTGAGGGTGAGGGAGGCTGCTGCCATGAGGTCG
>NZ_JARVSG010000022.1:0-38445 GCF_030209335.1 Pseudarthrobacter sp. fls2-241-R2A-168 | reverse complement strand
GCCAGCACACCCACATCCTGCAACAGGAAAGGGCTACGAAAAAGGTAACGAGCGTTGACGGTTAAGGGGCATTAAGTGAGAGAGCGTGCGGGAGTAGCGTAGTCCCATGACCGGAACTGCTGAACGCACCATCCGCACCGCCGTCGTCGGCTATGGCCTTTCGGGCAGCGTCTTCCACGCCCCTTTGATCGGGGCGGATGCGCGCTATTCGCTGGACGTCATCGCCACTTCCAATGCAGAGCGGCAAAAGGCAGCCACTGCCCGCTACCCCGGCGTTCGGACAGTGCACGACGGCGATGCCGTCCTCGCGCACGCCGCGGACCTTGACCTGGTGGTGCTGGGCACCCCGCCCGCCACCCATTACCCGCTCGCCAAGGCGGCCCTGGAAGCCGGGCTGGACGTGGTGGTGGACAAGCCCTTCGCAGTGACCAGCGAAGAAGGGCAGGAATTGGTGGAGCTGGCCCGGGAGCTCGGCCGCGTGCTGACGGTGTTCCAGAACCGCCGCTGGGACGGCGATTTCCTGACGCTTCGCAAGCTTGTGGCGGCAGAAGCCGTCGGAAAGGTTGCGCGCTTCGAATCGCGGTTCGAGCGTTGGTCGCCCACCATTGCCAAGGCCTGGAAGGCGCGTGCCACGGCGGCGGACGGCGGCGGTGCTTTGTACGACCTCGGGAGCCACCTGATTGACCAGGCCCTCCTGCTGTTTGGCCCCGCCACTGTGGTCCACGCTGAGCTGAAAGCCCGCCGGGCGGACGAGCGGGCGGACGACGACGTTTTCCTGGTGCTGCGGCACGAGTCCGGGGTGCTCAGCCACCTCACCATGAACATGCTCTGCGCCCAGCAGGGCGCCCGCTTCCGCGTCCTGGGTTCCGTGGGGGCCTTCACCAAGAACGGGGTTGATCCGCAGGAGCCCTACATCGTGGCGGGCGGCAGCCCCCTTGATGCGGAGTACGGCGAAGAGGCGCCCGAGTGGGCAGGGCTCCTGGGCCGGGACGGCCACCTGGACGCCCTGCCCACCGAACGCGGCGCCTACCCGGAGTTCTACCGGATCCTGGCAGAGAAGATCCTCGACGGCGGCGCAAAATCAGACCTGCCCCTCCCGGTAAACCCGGAAGACGCCGTCGAGGCCCTCAAACTCATAGAACAAGCACGCGAAGTGGCTTAAAAGAAGAACGGTGGTTGAGCTTGTCGAAACCTGGTCCGACGAGCTCAACCACCGATTAGTTAGGCCGAAACCAGCTGGTGCCAGTCGGAGACGAGCGGCAGGTTATGCGCCTCGGAAACGGAGTGGTGCGCCACGTGGCCGGCGGCGATGTTGAGGCCGGCGGCGAGGGCGGGGTCGCGGTCGAAGGCTGCCTTGACGCCCAGGTTGGCCAGGGACACGGCGTACCGCAGGGTCACGTTGGTCAGCGCGTAGGTGGAGGTGTTGGGCACAGCGCCGGGCATGTTGGCCACGCAGTAGAAGATGGTGTTGTGGACCTTGTAGGTCGGTTCCTGGTGCGTGGTGGGGTGGGTGTCTTCGAAGCAGCCGCCCTGGTCAACGGCGATGTCCACCAGCACTGAGCCGGGCTTCATCCGTGCCACGAGTTCGTTGGTGACCAGCTTGGGGGCCTTGGCGCCCGGGATCAGGACGGAGCCGATCACCAGGTCGGCATCCACCACGGACTTTTCGATCTCGTATGAGTTCGAGGCCACGGTCTTGAGCCGGCCCTGGTACTGGGCATCGAGTTCTCGCAGGCGGTTGATATTGATGTCCAGGATGGTCACGTCGGCGCCGAGGCCAAGGGCCATTGCTGCGGCGTTGGTACCCGCAACACCTGCACCAAGAACCACAACCTTGGCCGGACGCACGCCGGGAACGCCGCCGAGCAGGACGCCCTTGCCGCCGGCGGGAGCCATGAGGGATGCGGCGCCTACCTGGACGGAGAGCCGGCCGGCCACCTCGGACATGGGGGCCAGCAGCGGCAGGGTGCGGCCTTCCTGGACGGTTTCGTAGGCGATGGCCGTGACGCCGGAGTTGATGAGTTCGCGGGTGAGCTCGGGCTCGGCTGCGAGGTGGAGGTAGGTGAAGAGGATCAGGCCCTTGCGGAAGCGGTGGTATTCGGCCTTGATGGGTTCCTTGACCTTCATGACCAGGTCCGCGCGGGCCCAGACGTCGTCCGCCTCGTTAACGATTTCGGCGCCGGCGATGGCGTATTCCTCGTCGGTGATGCCTGAGCCCAGGCCTGCGCCGCGTTCCACCAGCACGGTGTGGCCGTGGGTGCCGAACTCGTGGACGCCGGCGGCGGTGATGGCCACCCGGAATTCGTTGTTCTTGATTTCTTTGGGGACGCCGATGATCATCGTGGGCTCCGTGTTCTCGGCTGGTAAGCCGGAAAATTGGGGAAGGATTTCGTGTTTCCACGATAAATCCGGTTGTGAGCCAGCCGACATCAGGCGGTCGAGGCGGTCGCGGAGGAACGCCGGAAATCCAAGGATTTTGCCAGTGCAGCCTCGACGTTTGTTCAGCTGCAGAGCGTCAAGTGTCGCCTGATGTCCGTTCGTGCCGGATGCCTTGCAAGCAGTAGTGTTGCCCCCATGCAGCAACAGGGTGTGGAGCAACTGGTGGAGCTGGTGGCACAGAAGCTGGGCCGCGGCCTTTCCCTGGAGGATCTGGACGGTGTGCTCCTCGCATACAGCTCCAACCAGTCCCATGCCGACCGCGTCCGGGTGAACTTCCTGCTCAGCAAGAAGGTGCCGGCTGATGTCAGCGCCTGGCAGCTCTCGCACGGGATCGCCACCGCCGTCCGGCCGGTGGCGGTTCCTGCCAACCCGCACCTGGGCATGCTGGGCCGCGTCTGCGTCCCGCTGATGGTCCGCGGCTTCAGGGTGGGTTATCTGTGGGTGCAGCAGGACTCGGTGGAGGAAAATCCGACGGCGATTCTCACCCAGTTGCCTTCCGTCGCCAGCGAACTCGAAATGCTCTCAGCGCTGTTGCTGGATTCCAACACTGCTGAATCCGAATTCCGGCGCGGGCGTGAACGGGAATTCCTGGCCGCCTGTGCGGGGGAAACCAATGCGGTGGCGGCGGTGGGAGGCTGGAAGGAAATCCAGGGCCGCGGGCCCTGGCAAATGGTGACGGTGCTGGACGCCGATGGCGGGGCCGAAGGACCGGATCCCATTGCCGCCACCCTGATCCACCGCGCCGCCGCACTGCAGGCGACAGTGGGTGTGGACGCGGCCCTCTTCAGTGCCGGTGCGGAAACCCACTCCGTGGTGCTGTTCCGCGAGTCGTCGGGCAGGGCGAACCATGCGCAGGTCCTGGTGCACTATCAGCTCGAGCTGGCCAAGCGCTCCGGCCGCCCCGTGCAGCGGATCATCCTGGGCATCAGTGAAGGATTTACCAGGCCGCGGGAGCTGGCCGAGGCCTACCGGCAATCCAAGCTGGCGGCCCAGGCCGCAGCAGTGGATCCGCAACTCGGGGAGCTCGTGGACTGCCGGTCCACCGGCGTCTATCAGCTCCTGGCTTCCGCCGGGGGAGGGGCAGGCGCCTGGGTGGATCCTGGCTCGGTCTACTTCCGGACGCTCGAGGACCACGACCGCAACGGCGAACTCATCCCCGTCCTGGAACTGCTCTACGACAACGACGGTTCCGTCCAGGACGTGGCCGCAAAACTCCATCTGCACCGGAGCAGCATCTACAACCGGCTGGGCCGGATCCGGCAACTGCTGGGCGTGGATCCGCTGAAGGGCATGCCCCGGCTGGAACTCCACGCTGCGCTCAAGATGCGCCGCTGGGCGGCGCGCCCCCGGATCTAAAGCTGGGTTCCGCCGTCGGCTTCTGAGCCTTGCTCTCCGGCAGCCTTGTGCCGGTCCTTTTTCTGCTCCTCGAGCCACGCCATGATGGCCGTGCGCGGAATGCGCCGGTGGCTGCCGCGGTACTCGACCGGGATTTCCCCCCGGTCGGTCATGTTGCGCAGGTAGGTGTGGGAGATGCCCGCCAGCTCCGCCGCTTTGGAGGTGGTCAGCATGTCCTCCACGCTGCTTACCGTCACGGCCTCACCGCGGCTGAAGCGCCGCAGGAGGTCGACGACGGCGTCCCTCGCCAAGGGTGGAAGGCGGTGGACGGTGCCGTCCACAAAAACAGTAATGTCATCGCTGCCGGCGAGGGCCCGTTCCAGCTTCCGGGCCTCCTCGGGCGGGAGCGCGGCGGCCATCCTGGGAGCAATCAGTGCCATGGCCACAGCCTAGCGGGCCGGCCCGCACCCTGCAGTGCGGCAGGCTTTGAACCGCCTATATTGCTCCGGCGGTATGCTCGCTTAATGGCATTGAATGGCGGCAGGAACGTGGAATCCGGTGGTTTGCAGGGAATACTGTATTCCTCAGTCCAGCCCTCAAGGGCCGGTGCAAAGGGAATCCCCGATACCGGCGCGCGCCCCACCTATGTCCTGCTGCATGGCATTGGCGTTTCCCACCGCTACCTGGCACGGCTGCACCAGGAGTTGGCCAAGGCAGCGGACGTCTACTCGTTCGACCTCCCAGGCTTTGGAAAGTCGTCAAAGCCCGGACGGCAGCTGCAGGTGGAAGATTTTGCCGCGTTTGTCAGCGCTGTGCTGACCGACGCCGGCGTCGCCAGCTATGTGCCGGTGGGCCACTCCATGGGCACCCAGTTTGCGGTGGAACTTGCCCTGCGTGAGCCCTGGCGGGTGGCCGGAGCCGTGCTGATGGGTCCCGTGGTGGAACCCAGCCGGAAGTCCGTTGCGCAACAGGCGCTCGCGCTCACCAGGGACGCCATGTTCAGCGAGTCACTGACCTCCAACGCCATTGTCTTTAGCGACTACTTCCGTGCAGGCCCGCGCTGGTACCTCACCGAATTGCCGGTGATGATGCAATACCCGCTGGAGGAGCGGCTGGCCGGCGTCAGCCAGCCGGTGCTGGTGCTCCGCGGCACCAGGGACCCCATCGCGCGGCGTCCCTGGTGCGTCAAGCTCTCGGCTGCCGCCCCGCAGGGCAGCATGGGCGAGATTCTGGGGCAGGGCCACGTCTTCCAGCACACCGCCCCGGCTCTCGCCGCCCAGGCCATCAACGGCTGGGTGCGCGCCCTTAACGGATTCGACGTTACAGCCTGACGTTCACAGGCTTTGCTGCCGCCGGGGCTAGAGCCCCAGCTCCTCCAGCACAGGCAGCTTTTCGCGGACCCACGCCCGTGCTTCGGTGGCGCTGGGGGCGGACAGTGCCAGCTTGGCCAGCTGCTGCGCCTCCTCCAGGGTCACCGTTTTGAGCACCGCAGCCACGGCTGCCAGGGAACGTGCCGTCATGGACAGGGTGCTCACGCCCAGGCCGGTCAGTACGACGGCGAGGGCGGGATCGGCGGCCGCCTCACCGCAGACGCCAACGGGTTTGTTGTTGCCCTCCGCGCGTGAGCCCTCCACTGTCAGCCCCACCAGGCGCAGGACTGCCGGCTGCCAGGGCGTGTTGAGGTTGGCCAGCGGGCCCAGCTGCCGGTCGGCGGCCATGGCGTACTGGGTGAGGTCGTTGGTGCCAAGGCTTGCGAAGCCCACTTCCCGCAGGATGGCTTCGGCCGTCAGTGCTGCGGAGGGAACCTCCACCATCACGCCGGGCGTTTTGATGCCGGCGTCTGCGCACATGGAGGCAAAGCGGGCAGCCTCTTCCGCCGTGGAGATCATGGGGGCCATGACCCACACGTCCGCTTCGGACTGTTGCTCGGCCAGCGCGATCGCTTCCAGCTGCCGGTCCAGCACGCCCGGAGTAGTGAAGTCGGTGCGGTAGCCGCGGACACCGAGGGCGGGGTTGGGCTCGGTGGAATCGGTGAGGAAGGGCAGCGGCTTGTCGGCCCCGGCGTCCAGGGTGCGCAGGACAACCTTCTTGCCCGGGAAGGCATCAAAAACGCTCTTGTAGGCCGCCGCCTGCTCCTCGACAGAAGGTTCGGTATCACGTTCCAGGAAGCAGAACTCGGTGCGGAACAACCCCACGCCCTGGGCGCCCAGCTTGGCTGCTGCCACGGCATCCTTGCCGCCGCCCACGTTGGCGAGCAGCGGCACCTGGTGCCCGTCCGCCGTCGTACCTGTCCCGGTGAACTCGGACAGCAGGGAAGCCGTGGCCGCCCACGCTTCCGCGGCCGCGCGCAAGGATTCGTCAGGCTCGGCGATGACGGTTCCGGCCGCCCCGTCCACATACACTTCCGTGCCGTCCGGAACTTCGTCCACCCCTACCGCGGCAACCACAGCGGGCAGGCCCAGGGAGCGGGCGATGATGGCGGTGTGCGACTGGGGGCCGCCGCCTGCCGTGACGAGAGCCAGGACCTGGTTGGGATCCAGGGTGGCGGTGTCAGCAGGGGCAAGGTCGTCGGCCACCAGGATGAAGGGGGTGGCGGAGGCGGGAATACCCGGCGCGGGAACCCCCCGGAGCTCGGCGACGATGCGGGCGCGGACGTCCAGGACGTCCGTGGCACGTTCGGCCATGTAGCCGCCCAGGTTGTGCAGCATTTCCGAGACGGAGGAGCCGGACTCCCAGATGGCGCGCTCGCCGGAGGTGCCGCGGGCAATGAGCTTGGAAGCACCCTTGATCAGCATGGTGTCCTTGGCCATCAGTGCCGTGGCTTCAAGGACAGCCTTGCCGTCACCGGTGGCATGGGCTGCGCGGGACTTAAGTTCGTCGTGGACGGCCTGGGCGGCCGCCTTCAGGGCTGCGGTGGCTTCCTCTGCGGTGGTGTCCGGTGCCAGCTGCTCGCCGGCCGGAGGCTCACTGATGGGTTTGGGCATCTGCCGGACGGTGCCGATAACGCGGCCTGGACTGACGCCTACTCCTGGGAAGTTCTGCACTGAAGGTCCTCATTCTCTGCCGGTTTGCCAGGCCCGCCAATATGTCCGGCGCCATGCCGGTCCACCGGCGCCATGCCGGTCCACCGGCGCCATGCCGGTCCACCGGCGGACTGCTACGTCCGCCAGGCGGAAAACGTGCCTGAAAAAATTGTATGTGATTCAGTTCATATAGCATTGCTATAGGTGCTAGGGTAGCGGTTATGAGTTTGGATGGCCAGCTTCCCCCCAAAATGCGACTGCTTCGTGCAGCGGCGGAGTTGTTGGCAAAATCCGCGGGAGCCCCCGTTTCCACCCGCCAGATCACGCAGCTGGCGGGGGTATCGGCTCCCACGCTTTACCACCACTTCGGTGACAAGGAAGGTCTGTTCGACGCCGTCGTCGCCGCAGGGTTTGAAGAGTATGTAGCGGGCGAAAGGGATTTTGCCCCCTCCGGACAGCCGCTCGAGGATATCCGGAGAATGTGGGACAACCACGTGCAGTTCGGGCTTAACCAGCCGGAGCTGTACCTGGTGATGTTCGGCAATATCCGCCCGGAAAGCCGCCCGGCCATCGTTGCAGACGCCGAGGCACTGATGGAGGAGATGCTGAACAAGGCAGCGGCGGCGGGCCAGCTGAACGTCCAGCCCCGGGAGGCAGCCAGGTCCATCCTGGCCGCCAACGTGGGCGTGACGCTGATGCTGATTGCGGAGCCCGCCTCCGAACGGAACCTCGAACTGTCCACCATGACCCGGGACGCCATGATTTTCGCGGTGTCAGCCGAGCCCGCCAGCGGGGCGGCGCCGGAGGACACCGGAAAGTCCTCGGTGGTGGTGGCCGCGATCGCCCTGAACGCCGCACTTCAGGCCTCGCACTCAGACCAGCTCTCCAGCTCGGAACTCAAACTCTTCCTCGAATGGCTTCACCGCATCTCCACCAGCCCGGCAGGCTGAAAAACGCCAGAACGTCCAGCAGTACGTCGTCGTAAATATCGGACCATCCTGCGCAGCCGCAGGAATGACGGTTAGGAAATCACATGGCAACAGAGACAGTTGCAAAACCCCGCACCAGCGCGCGCGTGCACGTCCAAAAGTTCGGGACCTTCCTGTCCGGAATGATCATGCCCAACATCGGCGCCTTTATTGCCTGGGGCCTGATCACGGCCCTCTTCATTGAAAAGGGCTGGATCCCCGTCCCCGAACTGGGCGGCTTCGGCACCAACGCGGCGGGCAAGCCGAACACCGGCCTCGTGGGGCCAATGATCACCTATCTGCTGCCGCTCCTGATCGCCTACACCGGCGGCCGGATGGTGTACGACGTACGCGGTGGCGTGGTTGGTGCCATCGGCACCATGGGCGTCATTATCGGCGCCGGCATTCCGATGTTCATCGGCGCCATGATCATGGGCCCCCTGGGCGGCTGGACCATGAAGAAGATCGATTCGCTCTGGGATGGCAAGATCCGCCCCGGCTTCGAAATGCTGGTCAACAACTTCTCGGCGGGCATCTGGGGCGCCATCTTGGCGCTGCTTGGCTTCTACGGGATCGCCCCGCTGGTTTCGGCCTTCAGCACCGGCGCCGGCAACGTGGTCCAGTTCCTGGTGAACAACGGCCTGCTCCCGCTCACCAGCATCTTCATCGAGCCTGCTAAGGTGCTCTTCCTGAACAACGCCATCAACCACGGCGTGCTCACCCCGCTGGGCATCCAGCAGTCCCTGGACCAGGGCAAATCCATCCTGTTCCTGCTCGAAGCCAACCCCGGCCCGGGACTTGGACTTCTGCTCGCGTACATGTTCTTCGGAAAAGGGGCAGCCAAGGCCTCCGCTCCCGGTGCAGCCATCATCCACTTCCTGGGCGGCATCCACGAGATCTACTTCCCGTATGTCCTGATGCGCCCGCTGCTCATCCTGGCAACAATCGCCGGCGGCATGACCGGTATCGCCACGCTCGCCATCACCAACTCCGGCCTGGTGGCTCCATCCGCCCCCGGCTCCATCTTCGCGGTGCTGGCCCAGACATCCAGGGACAGCTACCTTGGGGTGATCCTGGCGGTCCTGCTTGCCACGGCGGTCTCCTTCCTGGTGGCCTCGGTCATCCTGAAGACCACGAAGCACAGCGATGAGGTGGACCTCAACGACGCCACCTCCCGCATGGAGCAGATGAAGGGCAAGAAGAGCTCTGTGGCTTCCACCCTCACCGGTGCCCGCGCAGCTGCCGGGGCAGGCGGAGTGGGCGTCCTCGCCGGCCCGGTGCGCAACATCGTGTTCGCGTGCGACGCCGGCATGGGCTCCAGTGCCATGGGCGCCTCCGTGCTGCGGAACAAGATCAAGGCTGCCGGGTTCCCGGACGTCAAGGTCACCAACGCCTCCATCGCCAACCTCAACGACACGTACGACGTTGTGGTCACCCACCAGGACCTCACCGAACGTGCAAAGCCTGCAACGTCCAGTGCCGTGCACTATTCCGTGGACAACTTCATGAACAGCCCCCGGTACGACGAAATCGTGGACCTGGTCCGGGAGAGCAACACCGAGGGCAGCACGGCAACCGAGGGCCCCGACGCGGGTGCGGGAACGCCCGGCGGCGCGTCTGCCTCGGGAGCGGCAAGGGGTCCTGCGGCCGGTGCAGCGGCAGCCGGTACCGCCGCCGTCGGAGGTTCCGAAACCGAAGCCTCAGGGGCGGGCACGGGCGAGATCCTGGCCCGGGAGAGCGTGGTGCTCAACGGCTCAGCCACCACCCGTGACGCCGCCATTGACGAAGCCGGCCGGCTCCTGCTGGCCCGCGGCGCGGTGGATGAGGATTACGTCCGGGCCATGCACGAGCGCGAACAGTCCGTGTCCACCTACATGGGCAGCTTCCTGGCCATCCCGCACGGAACCAACGCTGCCAAGGACCACATCCGCAAGTCCGCGGTGTCCGTGATCCGCTACCCCGATGGCATTGACTGGAACGGCAAGCAGGTCAAGTTCGTGGTGGGCGTTGCCGGCATCAACAACGAGCACCTGCACATCCTGTCCTCCATCGCGAAGGTCTTCACCAACAAGGAACAGGTGGCCCGGCTGGAGGCGGCAACGTCCGAGGACGAGATCCTGGAACTCTTCGGAAAGGTCAACGCATAGTGAAGGCAGTACATTTCGGGGCAGGAAATATCGGGCGTGGCTTCGTGGGCCTACTCCTGCACGACGCCGGCTATGAGGTGGTGTTCGCCGACGTCGCCGAGGAGCTGATCAACCAGCTCTCGGCGGCGGACAGCTACGCCGTGCACGAGGTGGGCGAAAACCCGGCCGTGCGGACCGTGGACAACTTCCGGGCGTTGAACTCCACCACCCAGGAAGCTGAGCTGGTCGAGGAAATCGCGACGGCGGACATCGTTACCACCGCGGTGGGGCCGCACATCCTCAAGTTCGTGGCTCCCGTGATTGCCAGGGGCATCGTGGCCAGGGAGCCAGGCCTGGCGCCGCTGCAGGTCATGGCCTGCGAGAACGCGATCAACGCCACGGACATCCTGGCCAAGGAGGTGGCCTCCCAGCCGGGGGCCGCCGCCGGGGCACTGGACGGCAAGGCAGTGTTCGCGAACACCGCGGTGGACCGGATCGTGCCCAACCAGGAAGCCGGCCAGGGCCTGGACGTCACTGTGGAAACCTTCTATGAATGGGTCATTGACCGCACTGCCTTCGGTGATTCCGCGCCGGTGATTCCGGGAGCCACGTTTGTGGATGAGCTCTCGCCGTACATCGAGCGGAAGCTGTTTACGGTGAACACGGGCCACGCATCGGCCGCCTACCTCGGGTTCGAAGCGGGCCTGGAGAAGATTTCCGATGCCATGGCGGACCAGGATGTTGCCGAGGACGTCCGGGCGGTTCTTGAGGAGACCAAGCAGCTCCTGGTCAGCAAGCACGGCTTCAGCAACGACGAACAGGAAGCCTACGTCCAGAAGATCCTGGTCCGGTTCTCCAACCCGTACCTGCCGGACACGGTGAACCGGGTGGGCCGCGCCCCGCTGCGGAAGCTGAGCCGGCACGAGCGCTTCATCGGCCCGGCTGCCGAACTCGCCGAACGGGGGGTGGTTCCGGAGGCGCTGCTTGGCGCCATCGCGGCGGCCCTGCGCTTCAACGACCCCGCCGACACCGAGGCAACCGAGCTGGCTGACATCCTGGCAGCCGGCAGCCCCGCCGACGCCACGGCCAAAATTACGGGACTGGAGCCGGAGCACCCACTGTTCAACGCCGTCGCCACGCTGGTGGAGGAACGCCAGGCGGAGATGACCCGCACTCCCGCCTGACACGGTCCCCCATCACGACGCCGGCACCCACCTGGGTGCCGGCGTCGTTCTGTGTGATCTCTCCCACTTAGGCCCAAATACGGCCCCTTCCGCTTTGAAGTTAGCCTGCCCTTACTAATAGGCTCTGGACTATTACGCAACGTGGTTGTGATGTATTAGTCGACTGGAGAACAACGTGAAGAAGAAGCTTTCGAGCTACCTGGGGGCACTGGCTGCGGGAGCGGCGCTCTTGACCGTAACGGCATGCGGAGGAAACGCGACGGCCACCCCGGCCGAGGAAGCCACCACCATCACCGTGGAGCACGCGCAGGGCAGTACCGCCAACGTGCCCGTCAACCCGGAGAAGGTCTTCACGTTCGACCTCGGCGTCCTGGACACCCTCGATGCGCTCGGTGTTGAGCCTGCCGGAGTGCCCGAAGCCGCCTACCCCGAGGCGCTGGCAAAGTACTCGGACGCCAAATACGCCAAGATCGGTTCACTGAAGGAGCCGGACTTCGAAGCCGTCAGCGCCGGCGACCCGGACCTCATCATCATTTCCGGACGCACCGCCGGTGCCTATGAGGAACTGAGCAAGATCGCCCCCACCATCGACCTGTCCATCGATGCGGCCCAGCCGATGGAAAGCTTCAAGGCCCAGACCGAAAAGCTTGGAACCATCTTCAACAAGTCGGCGGAAGTGGAAGAGCAGCTCGCGGCAGTTGATGCCACCGTTTCTGACACCAAGTCCAAGGCGGCCAACGCCGGCAAAGGCCTGATCGTCCTGACCTCAGGCGGCGAAGTCACCGCCTACGGGGCGGGCTCCCGGTTCGGCATCATCCACGACGTCCTCGGGGTACCTACGGCCGCCGACGTCAAGGTGGACGGCAGCCACGGTGAGGCCATCTCCTTCGAGTACATCAAGCAGGCCAACCCGGACATCCTGTACGTCATCAACCGCGACACCGCTGTGGGCACCGAAGCCTCCGCCGCCAACCCCATCCTGGATAACGAACTGGTGCAGTCCACCAATGCCGCCAAGAACAACAAGGTGGTCAACCTCGACCCCGCCGGCTGGTACGTGGTGGGCTACGGCCTGAACAACGTCAAAGCGATGGTGGACGCCGTCGCCGCCTCCGTGGCGTAACGCCCCGGGTTCCAGACTCCCATGACCGCCACCGCCGCGCGCCCCCTCGCGCCGGCAACCCGCAGCCAGGCCCGCCACAGTGCAGGCCTGGCTGCGGCCGCAGTTGCCGTCCTCGCCCTCGCCGCCGCCAGCATGTTCGTCGGCGTCAGCGATGTTTCCCTTCCCGCCCTGTTGTCCGGGGATCCGGCCACGGCGGAGGTCTTCTGGATCTCCCGCGTCCCGCGCACGCTGGCTGTGCTGCTCGCCGGGATGGCCGTGGCCGTTGCCGGCCTGATCATGCAGCTGATGGCCCGGAACCGCTTCGTGGAGCCGTCCACCGTAGGCACCGTGGAGTCCGCCACCCTGGGGATCCTGGTGGTCACGGTCTTTGCCCCGCAGGCTCCGGTGCCCGCCAAAATGGTAGTAGCCAGCGGCTTTGCGTTGCTGGGGACTGCGCTGTTCCTGGCCATCCTGCGCCGCCTCCCGGCCCGGAACACCCTCCTTATCCCGCTGGTGGGCATCATGCTGGGCGGGGTCATCGGGGCGGTCACCACCTTCTTCGCCTACCGCTACGACCTGCTGCAGACCCTGAGCAACTGGATGATCGGTGACTTCTCCGGCGTGCTGCGGGGCCGCTATGAGCTGCTCTGGATCGTCGCCGTCCTTATGCTGCTGGGCATGCTGGCCGCAGACCGGTTCACCGTGGCCGGAATGGGCCAGGACTTCACCACCAACCTTGGCCTGAATTACGGCCGGACCATGCGGCTGGGCCTGGTGATCGTCTCCCTGATCTCGGCCGTAGTGGTAACGACAGTGGGCGCCGTGCCCTTCCTGGGGCTGGTGGTTCCCAACATCGTGTCCCTCATTTTTGGCGACAACCTCCGCCGCGCCGTCCCGTGGACCGCCCTGTTCGGCGCCGCGTTCGTGCTGGTCTGCGACATCATCGGCCGGACCATCCGCTACCCCTACGAGGTGCCTGTGGGCATGGTGATGTCCGTGCTGGGCGCCGTCATCTTCCTCGTCCTGATCCTGAGGAAGCGCAATGCCTGAGAACACTTTGAAGCAGCCGCCGGTGAAAGAACCGCTTGCCGCCCCGGCTCCGGCCACAGGAGGCGTACGCAGGCTCAAAGCCGGCGTCCGCAACGCGTCCCCGCGCCTGGTGGCGGGCATCCTGCTCGCGGCGACGGCCGCCGTCGTCTGCCTGTTCCTGTTCTTCGAGCTCAAGGGCAACGTGGGCTACATCCTGCCGCGCCGGGCCATCAAGGTGGGCGCCATGCTGCTGGTGGCCGTGGCTGTGGGAGTTTCGACGCTCCTGTTCCAGACGGTCACCGCGAACCGGATCCTCACTCCGTCCATCATGGGTTTCGATTCGCTGTACATCCTGGTGCAGACGGTGATGACATTCACCCTCGGCGCCGCCGCGGTGGTGGCCGCCCCGCCCACGCTCCAGTTCGGCGCTGAGGTGCTGCTGATGGTGGCGTTCAGCGCCCTGTTGTACCGCTGGATGTTCACCGGTGCCACCCGTTCCCTGCACCTGCTCCTGCTGGTGGGCGTCATCCTGGGCAGCCTGTTCCGCGGCCTGTCCTCGCTGCTGCAGCGGCTGATGGAGCCCAGCGAGTTCATCATCCTGCAGGACCTGTTTTTCGCGAGCTTCAACAACGTGGACCCGGCGTTGCTCGGGGTTTCCGCCATCATTATTGCCGCCGTCTGTGCCGTTGCCTGGCGGGCGCGGCACGCGCTGGATGTCCTGGCCCTGGGCCGCGACGTGGCCATCAACGTGGGTGTGGACCACCGCGCGGTGGTGATGCGGGTGCTGCTGGGCTGCTCCTTGCTGGTGGCGGTGTCCACCGCCCTGGTGGGGCCGGTGACCTTCTTTGGACTGCTGGTGGTGAGCCTGGGTTACCAGCTGTGCCGCGGCTTCAGCCACGCCTGGCTGCTGCCCATCGTGGTGCTGATCGGCGCCGTTGCCCTGGTGGGCGGGCAGCTGCTCCTGGAGAAGGTGTTCGGCTTCGGCACCGCGCTGAGCGTGGTCATCGAATTTACCGGCGGCATTCTCTTCCTATACCTCCTCCTGAAAGGCTCGCTGAAATGACCATCGCGGTCCGGAACGTCTCCAAGAGCTACGGCGGCCAAGCGGTCCTTGACGACGTCAGCTGCGTGATCCCCGAGGGCGGCATCACCTCCATCATCGGCCCCAACGGAGCGGGCAAATCCACGCTGCTCTCGCTGATCAGCCGGCTGCAGCCGCTCGAAGCGGGTGTTGTCACCGTTGCCGGACTGGACGTCGCGGCCACGGACAGCCGGGAGCTGGCCAGGACCATGGCGATCCTCCGTCAGGAAAACCACCTGACCATGCGGCTCACCGTCCGGGACCTCGTTGCCTTCGGCAGGTTCCCGCACTCCGGCGGGCGGCCCACCGTGGAGGACCTCGCCAAGGTGGAGGAAGCCATCGTCCACCTGGACCTGACCCCCATGGCGGACAAGTTCGTGGATGAACTTTCGGGCGGCCAGCGTCAGCGGGCCTTCATCGCCATGGTGCTGGCCCAGGACACCCGGTACCTGCTCCTGGACGAACCGCTGAACAACCTGGACATGAAGCATTCGGTGGAGATGATGCGGCTCCTGCGCCGGCTGGCGGACGAGTTCGGCAAGACCATCGTCCTGGTGGTCCACGACATCAACTTTGCCTCCTGCTACTCGGACACCATCCTGGCCATGAAGGACGGCCGGCTGGTCCACCAGGGCAGCCCGCGGCAGATCATGCAGCAGGCCATGCTCCGCGACGTCTACGACATCGACATCCGCATCGAGGACATCGAGGGCAACCGGATCGGGGTCTACTTCGCCTGACCCTCCCCGACGCCCCATCACCTTCCGCGCACTTTCGGGTAGCGCCCCATCACCTTTCGTGCACTTCCGACCCCCGCTCACTTTCGTGCGAGGCTGGGCTGGTGACCGAGAGCCAAGCTGCCATGCCCTTCCTCCTGACCTCCGACGTCGACGGCGGGACCTTCCGCCTGCGCGGCGCCTTACGGGCGCACCTGCCGGCCATCGTGAGCCTGCTCGCGGACGATTCCCTGGGTTCCGGGCGCGAGCGTGCCGCGGACATGGCGCCCTACGAACGCGCCTTCGAGGCGATCGACGCCGACCCTTCCCACTTGCTCATCGTGGGAGAGCTGCTCCCGGACGGAGGAAGGGAAGCGGCTGTTGTTGCCACCTTTCAGCTCAGCTTCCTGCCCGGCATCTCACGGCAGGGGGCCTGGCGCTCGCAGATCGAGGGGGTGCGGGTTGCGGACAGCCTCCGCGGCAATGGCATCGGCAACATGATGGTGCAGTGGGCTATCGAAGAGTCCCGGCGCCGCGGCTGTGCGCTGATGCAGCTGACCACGCACAAAACACGCCTTGCCGCGCATAGGTTCTATGGGCGGCTCGGGTTTGAAGCCAGCCACCAAGGCATGAAGCTGACACTCTGAGCCTTGACCCTTAGGTAGCCTAACTGTTAGGCTACCTAACGATGAACAAAAGAAGCGATCACGAGGAGCTGCACGCGCTTGCCGGCGACTTCCGCGAGGCCCTCCGCCACAGCGTGTACTTGGTGCGCAGGCTCGATGCCGAAGGGGAACTCAGCGCCGCCCAGCTCAGCACCCTGAAGATGCTGCTGGACGACGGCGTGCGGGTGGGGGAGATCGCACGGAACCTTGGCGTCCGCGTGCCCAGCGCCACGGAGCAGATCATCAAGCTGGAGCGGGCGGGACTGGCCCGGCGCGAACCCGACCCGGACGACTCGCGCGCCGTACGGGTGGTACTCACCACGGAAGGCCGTGCCGCCGTCGACTCCGCCAATGCCCGGCGGAATGCCGTAATGGCCGGCATCCTCAGCTCCCTGTCTGAGCAGGACCGGCAGGCCCTGGCGGCCGCCCTTCCCGTCATTGGAAAAATCAACGCGTCGCTGCTGCAGTGACGCACGCATCCCTATAGGAGCAACCTTCATGAACGGCCACGCAGATACGCTGCCGGCAGCAGAAGCCACCCTGAAGGCCGAAAAGGCCTCATTCCTCAAGCAACCAAAGGCGGTATGGGCCACAGCCCTGGCCGCCGTTTTTGCGTTTATGGGCATCGGACTGGTGGACCCCATCCTGCCCGCCATCGCCACCAACCTCGATGCCAGCCCCAGCGAGGTGTCCTTGCTCTTCACCAGTTATTTCCTAGTGACAGCCGTGGCAATGCTGATTACAGGCTTCGTTTCCTCGCGCATCGGCGGCAAGAAGACCCTGCTGATCGGGCTCGCCGTCATCGTGGTGTTTTCCTCACTCTCCGGCCTGTCCGGCAGCGTGGGGGAGTTGGTGGGCTTCCGGGCCGGCTGGGGGCTGGGCAACGCCCTGTTCGTTGCCACGGCACTGGCCGTGATCGTCGGTGTAGCCAGCGGCGGGGCCGGTACGGCGATCATCCTCTACGAAGCCGCACTGGGCCTTGGCATCTCGCTTGGCCCGCTCCTGGGTGCCCTGCTGGGCGGCTGGCAGTGGCGCGCACCGTTCTTCGGAACCGCGGGCCTGATGGCTGCCGCCTTTGTGGCCCTCGTGGTGCTGCTCCCCAGGACCCCGCTGCCGGAACGGAAGGTCCGCCTGCGTGATCCCCTGCTGGCACTGGGCCACAAGGGACTGCGCACCACCGCCGTCAGCGGCCTGTTCTACAACTACGGCTTCTTCACCATCCTGGCGTTCACACCGTTCATCCTGGGCATGGACGCCTACGGCATCGGCGGGGTGTTCTTCGGCTGGGGCGTGGCCGTGGCGGTCTTCTCCGTGTTCGTGGCGCCTGTGCTGCAGAACCGCTTCGGGGCCACCAAGGTCCTGGCCGGAACCCTCCTGGTTCTGATGCTCACCCTTGTTGGGCTGGGACTGGCCGCTGGGCACTCGGTACCTGCCGTCGTCGTACTGGTGGTGCTCTCCGGCGCCCTGCTGGGCATCAACAACACCATCTACACGGAACTGGCAATGGGCGTTTCGGATTCCCCGCGCCCGGTGGCCTCGTCCGGCTACAACTTCGTGCGGTGGATGGGCGGAGCCCTTGCCCCTTTCGCCGCCGCCCAGCTGGGCGAGCACTTCGGCCCGCAGGTCCCGTTCTTTGCGGGGGCTGTGGCGATGGTGGTGGCCATCGGCGTCGCCCTGGCCGGCCGGAAGTACCTGGCAGCGCACGAGCCGCACGTGGTCTAGCTGTTTCCCGCTCCAAAGACAGCAAACCCTCCGTCACGCCATGTGATGGAGGGTTTGCTGTTGAGCAGCGGAAGGTGATGGGGCGTTGCTAGGCCTTCTTGGAGCCCTTGGCCACGAACAGCGTCTCCGCCTGCTCCAGTGACATCCCGTTCGTTTCCGGAACCTTGAACATCACAAAGAAGAAAGACGCCGCCGCGAACAGTGCGTACATGGCATACGTGAGCGGCAGCGAACCGGCAGCCATCACCGGGAAGCTCAGCGTGATGGCAAAGTTCGCCACCCACTGCGCGGCCGCCGCGAGGCCCAGTGCGCGGGCGCGGATCCGGGATGGGAAGATCTCGCCCAGGAGCACCCACACCAGCGGGCCCCAGGACGCGCCGAAGCTGATCACAAAGACGTTGGCGGCCACCAGTGCCACCGGACCCCAGGCGCCCGGCAGGGAGATGTTCTCACCGGAGCCCACTGCGGACGAGAATGCCAGTGCCATGGCTGCCAGCGAAACCGCCATGCCCACTGAACCTGCCAGCAGGATGGGCCGGCGGCCGATCCGGTCCACCAGGGCGATGGCCACGAGGGTGACCAGGATGTTCGTGATGGAGGTGGCCACGGAGATGGCGAGTGAGTCCTTTTCCTGGAAACCCACCGCCTTCCACAGGGTGGTTGAGTAGTAGAAGATCACGTTGATGCCCACGAACTGCTGCAGGACGGACAGGATGATCCCCACCCAGACCACCGCCTGCAGGCCGAACGCCTTGCCGCGCAGTGAGCCCTTCTGGCCGGCGAGCTTGTCCTCCTCGATGGCCTCACGGATCTCGCGGATGTGCCGGTCGGTGTCCTCCGCCGGGGCAATCGAATCAAACACCTTGCGTGCCTCGTCCTCCTTGCCCAGGAACACCAGGAACCGCGGGGATTCAGGAAGCGTGTAGGCAACCCAGCCGTACACCACGGCAGGCACGGCGGCGGCCAGGAACATCCAGCGCCAGGCCTCAATCCCCAGCCAGAAGGACTGGTCGGCACCGCCGGCGGTGGTGGCGAACAGCGCGTCGGAGAGCAGCGCCGCGAAAATGCCTGTGGTGATGGCGAGCTGCTGCAGCGAGGCCAGGCGGCCGCGGACCTTGCGCGGTGAGATCTCCGAGATGTAGGCGGGCGCGATCACCGAGGCCAGGCCGATCCCCAGCCCGCCCACCAGGCGCCAGAAGATCAGGTCCCAGACGCTGAAGGCGAAGCCGGTGCCGATGGCGCTGACCAGGAACAGCAGTGCTCCCAGCTTCATGGCGGGGATGCGGCCGTACCGGTCGGCCACCTTCCCGGCCAGGTAGGCGCCCGCGGCACAGCCCAGCAGCGCAATGGCCACGGCAAAGCCCGTCACGGCCTCGGACAGCGCGAATTCTGCCTTCATGGCGTCCACCGCTCCGTTCACCACGGACGAGTCGAAACCGAACAGGAATCCGCCCACCGCGCCTGCAAGCGCCAGCCAGATCACCCGCCGCGGTATCTGGGCGGTTGTCTGCTCCTGGGCAGTGGGCATGGTTCTCCCTTGGTCTGGGTTGGGTGGATGCGGTGCGGACGTCGTCGGCTGCGGAACCGGCCACCAGGCCGGCGCACTCGCGCTGTACAGTGTTCCACGCCACCGCGAACTCTTCCAGTCAGCAGGGGTGCAATTGCGCGTCCCGCCACCACCCAAGGAGGACGACGGCGGCGGGCCGGCCCGTCGTCGTCCTCGCCCCACATCCAGGGGGCACCTGGGGCAGGAACGCAGAAACCCTCCTGCGCAAAGGCAAGAGGGTTTCGGCGGAAGCAGCCACAAGGGAGCTGGCGTCCGGGGGCAAGCGGCCACAAGGGAGCGGGCGTCCGGATGGGAAGTTAGTGCACCGCGGCCGGCTCCTGCGGGGCAGCCTTCGGGTCCGAGAGCTTCTTGTTCGGCAGGGCGAAGCTGATGAGGAAGGCGATGCCAGTCAGCACGGCTGCCGTGAGCATCACGGCGTCAATCGCGTAGGCGAAGCCCTCCGTGATGGGCCGGGTCAGGGTGCTGTTCGCGGTGTGGAGCCAGCTGGTGTCGTTGAGGGAGTCGTTGGACGCCCCGTTCTGGAAGAATTCGTACAGCTTGGCGTTGGCGGGGTCGGCCGCCACGGCGGGGTCCCGGAGGACAGCTTGGTAGTCCCCGCTGGCCATGGCCGACTTCATGCTGTCCGCGATCCGGCTGGCCGCCAGGCTGAACAGCATGGAGATGAACACGGCGGTGCCAACGGCGCCGCCCATGGAGCGGAAGAACGCCGCAGAGGACGTGCCCACCCCCATGTCGCGGCGCGGCACGGACACCTGCATGGCCAGGGTGAGCGGCTGCATGCAGAAGCCCAGTCCCATACCGAAGAACACCGCGATGACGCCGGGAACCCAGAGGCCTGTGTCCACGCCCAGGGACAGTCCCATTGCTACTGCGGCCGCCGTAAGGATTGCGGTGCCCATGATGGGGAAAATCCGATAGGTGCCAGAGGACGAGATGGTGCGCCCGGCGGTAATGGAGCCGGTAAGGATGCCGACGGTGAAGGTGATCATCATCAGGCCTGCCTCCGTGGGCGTGAGGCCCTTGACCAGCTGCAGGTACATCGGCAGCATGGCGATGGCGCCGAACATGCCGATACCGATGATGAAGTTCAGCAGCGATGACAGCCCGAAGGTGGCGTTCCGGAACAGCCGCAGCGGGATCAGTGCGTAGTCGCCCGCGCGCTTCTCGGCGAGCAGGAACCAGGCGATGCCCACCACGCCCAGGCCGTAGCACAGGAACGAGTTCAGGGAGCCCCAGCCCCAGGTGCGGCCCTGCTCGGCAACCAGCAGGAGCGGCACGATGGCCAGGGTGATGGCGGCCGCGCCCCAGTAGTCGATCTTCTGCTTCACGTGCTTGGCCGGCAGGTGCAGGAACAGGAATACCACTGTCAGTGCCGCCAGGCCGATGGGCAGGTTGATAAAGAACACCCAGCGCCAGCCGTCAAAGCCCAGGATGTTGGCCGAACCAGCGAACGCGCCGCCTACTACCGGGCCAAGCACCGAGGAGATGCCGAACACGGACATAAAGTAGCCCTGGTACTTGGCCCTGTCCTTCAAGGAGACAATGTCGCCGATGATGGTCAGCGCAAGTGCCAGCAGGCCGCCGGCACCCAGGCCCTGGATACCACGGGCAATGGCGAGTTCGGTCATGGAATGGACCGAACCCGCGTACAGGGAGCCGGCCAGGAAGATGATGATGGCTGTCAGGTACAGCGGCCGGCGGCCGAAGATGTCGCTGAGTTTGCCGTACAGCGGGGTGCTTACGGTGGACGTGATGAGGTACGCGGTGGTGGCCCAGGCCTGGAGCGAGAGCCCGTCCAGGTCGTTGGCGATGGTGTAGATGGACGTGGACACAATGGTCTGGTCCAGGGAGGCCAGGAACATGCCCAGCATCAGCCCGACCATCACGGTGACGATTTGGCGCTGCGTGAGGGTTTCTCCGGCGGCGCGCACAGCAGGGGGTTGGGACATGGATGCTCCAGGGAAGTAATACGCTTTGATAGTTGCTTTCAGTAACTATCTTACCCTCGTACCTATTCCCTGGAATCGGAAGTTGTTTTCGTGCGGCTTTAGCGCTCCACGAGGATTCCGTCCGGATCGCACCAGATGGTGGTACCCGAACGGATGGTCACGCCGTCAATTTGCACGTCGACATCGACCTCGCCCGCCCCGGCTTTCGCGCTCTTGCGGGGGTTGCTGCCCAGGGCCTTGACGCCGAGATCCAGGGCGGCAATCGCCTCGCGGTCACGTATCGCTCCATTAATCACGACGCCGGCCCAGCCGTTCGCTACGGCGCTTTCGGCGATCATGTCCCCCATCAGGGCCGTGCCCAGCGAGCCGCCGCCATCCACCACCAGCACATTGCCGTTGCCCGGGGTGGCCAACGTGGACTTCACCAGGGCGTTGTCCTGGAAGCAGCGGATGGTCCTCACCGTGCCGCTGAAGTGCGAGCGGCCGCCCAGTGACTGGAACTGCAGGGATACCGAGGCCAGCTCGTCCCCGCGTTCGTCGTACAGGTCTGCGGTGTTCACCGCGGTACCGGCCGTTCCGGGGGTGGACGCTGTGCTCATGTGGTTCTCCTTGATGCTCCGGCTGCAGTTAGGTTCTTCCGTCCGCTGTTAAACCCCGGCGGCAGGGTTACGCCCACGATAGTCTGATTCCCTAGCCAACCAGCCGTATGGGGGAAAACGCCATGAGCCTGTCCAATACTCCAGCTCCCCCTGACCACGGCACCGGGCCGGACAGTCCTGCGGCGGCCTTCGCCGAACCCACACTCACCGTCAAGCCCCGCTGGGTCACCGGACTCGTCCTGGTCAACGTGGGGATCAACTGCGCCTTTTTCGGCCCCATCAACATCTTTATTGGCCAGCAGGCCATCAGTATCGATGAACCCAGCAAGGAAGCGGTTCTTTCCCTTGCCACCGCCTGCGGCGCGGCAGTCTCACTGGTGGCGAATCCGCTGTTCGGAGCGCTTTCGGACCGCACCACGTCCGGTTTCGGCCGCCGGGCGCCCTGGGTGCTGGCCGGTGCGGTGCTCGCTGCCATCGCGCTTCTGGCGATGTCCGGCGCCACTACGGTGGCCCTGCTGGTGGCCTTCTGGTGCGTGGTCCAACTCGGGGCGAACGCGGCCTACGCAGCCATCACGGCCGCGGTTCCGGACCGGGTGCCGGTGCTCCAGCGCGGCAAGGTAGGCGGGCTCGCCGCCATGGGGCAGACGCTGGGTATCCTCACGGGTGCCGTGTTTGGCGCAGTGGTGTCCGGCAACTTCATGGTGGGCTACTGGCTGTGCGCCGCCGCCCTGCTGCTGTCCGTCATCCCCTATCTGATTCACCGCGATGACCCTGTGCTGCGCAAGGGCGTCCTGCCCCGGTTCCCGCTGGTGGCCTTCCTCCGTGGGTTCTGGATCAGCCCCCGGCTGTACCCGGATTTTGCCTGGGCCGGCCTGACCCGTTTCCTGGTCAACGTGGGCAACCAGCTCACCATCGTCTACCTGCTCTTTTTCCTGCGCGACGTCCTGAAGCACGATGACCCCGCGGCCGGAGTGCTGGTCCTCACCGGCATTTACGCGGTGATGGTGATGATTACCGCCGTGGTGGCGGGACCTTGGAGCGACCGGGTGGGCCGCCGCAAGCCGTTTGTGATCGGTTCTTCCGCCATCATTGCCTTGGCCGGGCTGATCCTGGCCTTCTTCCCTGTCTGGCCCGGGGCCTTGGCCGGAGCTGCCGTATTGGGCGTCGGCTTCGGGGCCTACGTCGCGGTGGACTACGCGCTGCTGACGCAGGTCCTGCCCGTGGCGC
This sequence comes from Pseudarthrobacter sp. fls2-241-R2A-168, assembly GCF_030209335.1. Taxonomy (NCBI): domain Bacteria; kingdom Bacillati; phylum Actinomycetota; class Actinomycetes; order Micrococcales; family Micrococcaceae; genus Pseudarthrobacter; species Pseudarthrobacter sp. fls2-241-R2A-168. The sequence continues at coordinate 15,713 of NZ_JARVSG010000022.1, read as the reverse complement.
TGGACCGGGGCAAGGACATGGGCATTATCAATGTGGCCAATTCCCTGCCCCAGGTGGTGGCGCCCGCACTGGCCTTGGCTGCTGTTACCTCCTGGGGCGGCTACCGTTCCCTGTTCCTCGCTGCGGCTGTCATCGGCCTGCTCGGGGCTGTTTTTGTGGTGATGATCAAGGGCGTCCGCTAAGCCTGTGGCAGGCGGAAGTAAGCCGCCTGACTAAATACGCCACATCGCTGTGCCGTATAGTTGAACCGGATCGCAGGCGGTCCGGGATGGGGGACGCTCCTGGCTGCTGCCCGTCAAAACACAACCCGGAATACAGATGCCTGAGACTCTTCCAGACCATCCGCCCATGGCCGCCATGCCCTCTGCCCCGCGCCAGCGGCTGCGCTATTCACGCATGCTTGAAGCGGCCGGCAGTTTTGCCCGCAAGGGCCTGGACTCCGTGGATCTGGCTGAGGTGGCGGCCAAGGCGGACGTTCCCCTCGGTACGGTCTACCGCTACTTTCCCACCCCCACTCACCTGATGCTCGCGCTCTACCGGCATCAGCTCGGAGAGCTGCAGGCTGCAGGGCGTGCCACTGCAGCCAGGTTCCGTGGGCGCGCCCTGGGCGGCCTGGTGATGGAGATCTTCCACATGCGGGTGATGCAGCCGGCAGTGGAGCAGTGCCTGAGCCGCGGCGTATATCTTCCGGACCGGGATACCACGGCCCTGCTGCGCGAGATCGACGCATTGGGCGAAAAGGTGGTGGCCAGCGCCTGCGGCGACGCCATTGTGGCCCGGGTGCTCCTATTGACGGTCACTGGTCTGGTCCAGTCCGTCCGGAACCGCCGGCTGTCCCTCTTTGAAGCTGAAGAAGACCTCAAAAAGGCCTGCGCACGGCTCGCTCCGGCTGCCGAGGGCAGCTACACACTCCACCAAAGCGCGTAACAGGTCTAGACCAATTGCCCATTAAATCGGGCTTATTGCCGTGGTGTGGATCACGAATGTGTCTGCGGAAACGTTTTAGCATGTGCAGCCGCCGTCAAATCGTCTCCGGGTGACCTTTTCCGCTGTCTACCATGGGGAACGGAGCAGCAGGGAGCATCCCCGACGCTCCCACGGACCCGCCACCCCTGGGTAATCCGCCGCACCTCTTCCAATGCCTCAGGTCCATTCGGGCCCGAGCCCCATGTGCCGTGTGACCACGGCGAGCACCAGGAGACAACGACGTGTCCATTGACGCAATTGCAGCCACCGACAACTCCGCAGCCACCGCGCTGACCGAAGCCGAGATCTTCGACGCACACCAGGGCGGCAAGCTCTCCATCGCCAGCACCGTCCCGCTGTCCAACAAGCGCGACCTCTCCATTGCCTACACTCCCGGTGTAGCCGAGGTCAGCCGTGCCATCCACGCCAAGCCGGAACTTGCCCGCACCCTGACCTGGGCCGAGCGCCTGGTGGTAGTGGTCAGTGACGGCACCGCCGTCCTGGGCCTGGGCAACATCGGTGCCAGCGCGTCGCTGCCCGTGATGGAGGGCAAGTCCGCCCTGTTCAAGACCTTCGGCGACCTCGACTCCATTCCGCTGGTCCTCAACACCACGGATGTGGACGAAATCGTGGAGACCCTGGTCCGCCTGCGCCCCAGCTTCGGCGCCGTCAACCTCGAGGACATCTCCGCGCCGCGCTGCTTCGAGCTGGAGGAAAAGCTCATCGAGGCGCTGGACTGCCCGGTGATGCACGATGACCAGCACGGCACCGCCGTGGTTGCCCTCGCCGCCCTGACCAACGCAGCCAAGGTGACCGGCCGCGAACTGGACAGCCTGCGTGTGGTGGTCTCCGGCGCAGGAGCCGCCGGCATCGCCGTCGCCGAAATCCTGCTGGCCGCCGGCATCACCGATGTGGTCCTGCTGGACTCCCGCGGCATCATCAACGCCGGCCGCAAGGACCTCGCCGCTGACCCGGCCAGCAAGAAGGCAGACATCGCCGGCCGCAGCAACCCCCGCAACGTGGAAGGCGGACCCGCCGAGGCCCTCGCCGGAGCAGACGTCTTCATCGGCGTCTCCTCCTCCAAGCTGGCCGAAGAGCACCTCGCCCTGATGAACCAGGACGCTATCGTCTTCGCGCTGTCCAACCCGGACCCCGAGGTCCTGCCCGAGGTGGCCGTAAAGTACGCCGCCGTGGTGGCCACCGGCCGCAGCGATTTCCCCAACCAGATCAACAACGTGCTGGCCTTCCCGGGCATCTTCCGTGGCGCCCTGGACGCCGGTGCCCGCCGCATCACCCCGGCCATGAAGCTCGCCGCGGCTTACGCCATCGCCGACCTTGCCGCCGAGGACCTCTCCGCGGACTACATCGTGCCCAGCCCGCTCGATCCGAGGGTCGCTCCCGCTGTCACCGCAGCGGTCGCCGCCGCGGTGGAGGCAGAGTAGCGCGCATTCCCCTAGCGGAATATACGACGGCGGTGCCTCCCCTGCGCGGGAGGCGCCGCCGTCGGCATTCATCCATAGACTGGGATCCATGAACTCCGAAACCACAGTGACCATCCTGTGCGGCCTGGCGATTCTGGTCGGCGTGGCCGGCACTGTGATCCCCGTGCTCCCGGGCAGCATCCTGATCGGGGCCAGCCTGCTCGCATGGGCCATCTGGGGCGGTGCCGGCACGGCGGGCTGGGTGGTATTCGCCGTTGCCATGGTGTTCGTCGTGGCAGGCATGGCTGCCAGCGCCGTCCTCACGGGCCGGAAGCTGAAGGAACACGCCATTCCCAGCCGGAGCATTGTTGCCGCGCTGGTGGCCGGTGCAGTGGGAATGTTCATCATCCCCGTGGTGGGATTGTTCGTGGGCTTCGCCGCCGGACTCCTGCTCAGTGAACTCCTGCGGACCCGGAATCCCGGACGTGCGGCGACCTCCAGTTGGGCCGCCCTGAAAGCCACCGGCTTGGGCATGCTCGCCGAGTTCGGCCTGGCGTGCCTGGCGGCCAGCACCTGGGTGATTGGCGTGTGGGTCGCGGCCGCCAACGGCTGAGGCGCTTGCGGCCCGGACACCCAAGGGCGTAGAACGGCAGCATGACGGAGCCTACTTCAGCACGCGAACACGTACAGGCCTGGATGGACAAGTACCAGGCGGCGTGGACCAGCAACCGGCCAGAGGACATCCGCGCCCTCTTCACCGAAGACGCCGTGTACGAAACAAGGCCCCACGATCCTCATGCCTGGAAGGGGCAGGACGGCATCGTGGACGCCTGGCTCGCCGCCCGGGATGAGCCGGACGACTGGACGTTCAGCTGGGAGCTGGTGGGCACCGACGGTGATGTTGCCTTTGTCCAGGGTGTCACCACCTATTCGGGTGACCGCCCCACATACGACAACCTCTGGGTCATTCGGTTGGACCCGGGCGGCCGCGCCTCAGCCTTTACGGAATGGTTCATGGAGCGGGGCTGAGTCAGAGGCCCAGGCCTCCAAGCTTGTCCCCGAGACCGCCAGGAAGTTTTGCCAGCAGCTCAGCCGGGCTGATTCCCAGCCTGGACAGCAGGTCTGCGTGCTGGTCGGTGTCCACCTGGTCCGGCAGTTCCGACTCCGCCTGTGAAGCTTTGTCGTTGTCGCCCTGTTTCCGGAGGAGCTCGAGGATCTGGGACTTGTCGATCTGCATGACGTTCTCCTTCGTGAAGCGGAACTGCTAAGGGTGCTTACTACCTTTCCGGAAAACCGTGGCCGGGACAAGAGGCCGGAGCCAATGAGCCTGTGTCCACAGGAGCTGGCGGAGCTGTCCGTCCAGAAGGACGTGGCGGTTAGCATGGAAAGATGACCGCCGGGGACCCTGCACCGATCTACTGGGACAGCCGCGACCTCACGCCGTTCGGCGAGCCCCAGTTGCGCACACCAGTCCACGACCTTGCCGGGGGAGTAGGCGGCCTGCTTACCGGCGTCCTCGGCGGACGCCACCCGGCATTGCTCACCGTGGACGGGGAGATTCCGCGGCTCAAGCGGATGCTGCCCAAGCCGGCCAAGGCCGTGCACGAGGCAGTCTTCACCAGCCGCGAGCCCGAACGCCTGATCACACTGGCCCGCACCTACCCCGGCTGGGCCGGACTTTGCTACCTCATGTCCGGGCTGCTCGTGTACAAGCACGGCGGCTACCTGCGTGCCTCGGAACTGCTGCAGCGCGGCCTCACCACCAGGAACGACGAGGAAGCGAACCGCTACTCGTCGACGTACCTCACCAGGATCGTCACCCGGATCGAACTGGCAGAACGCGTGGAGATCCCCGTCCTGTTCAGTGAGGAGTCAGTGTTCCTGGCGCTCGCGCACTCGTTCCGCGAGACGGGCCGCACGAAGGCCGCGCTGGACGCCCTGGCCGGCCTGCCGCCGTCGCTCCCCATGGCTTTGGCGCGCTGCTCGCTGGCGCTGACCCTGGGCCGGAGCCGGACCGTGATCGACTGGACGGAAGGCCTGCTCAACGCTGACGATCTGTCCGCCGCGCTGCTGCTGGTGCGGGCGCGGGCCCTGCGGCGGGAGGGCCGGTTCGAGGCTGCGCACCAGGCGCTTGCCGAGGTTCTGCGCCGGCGCAAGACACACCTGACCCTGCGCAATGACGCCCTCACGGACCGGGCGCTGCTCGTTCTTGACTCCAGCAGGCGCTCGCTCAACCCCCGCGATTGGGGGCGGCGCCGTGAAGACCCCGTGCCGCAGAAGGAGATCGCCGCGCCGGTGCCCATCCGCAAGGACGAGGAGATGCGGCGGATCTGGGAACAGGACTGGAAGAAACTCAGCGACGAGTAAAGGGCGCTATGCCGCGGCGAGGGCAGGAAGCAGCTGCTCGCCGAGCAGCACCGCGCCCAGCAGCACCATGATCACGCCGCTGGCGAGGGTCACCAGGCGGGCGGCTCCGGGGCGGCTTTGCAGCAGGGTGCGGGAGAGCAGGGCGACGGCGGTATACACAAGCCCCGCCAGCAGCACAAACGTCATCCCGAGCAGGCCCGACTGTACCGGCACGGGAAGGGACGCGTCGGCGCTCACGAACTGGGGGACCAGCGCCACGTAGAAGAGCAGGCCCTTGGGGTTGATCCCGCTGGTTCCCATACCCTGGAGGAACGTCCGGAGCGGGCTGGTGCCGTCACTGCCTGTACGCCCGGCGCCGGCCGTAAAGCTGGCCCCGCGCCAGGAACGGAGCGTGCTGATACCGAGCCACACCAGGTAGGCCGCGCCGGCCAGCGTGATCCAGCCCAGAACCCCGGGCAGCCCCGTGAGCAGGGCGGCCAGCCCCGCCACCAGAAGGACTGTGTGCAGGACATAGCCGCCGCAGAGCCCCGCCACTGCCGGGACAAAACTCCGCTGCCTGAGCCCGGCCGCAATGGAGTATGCCCAGTCCACGCCTGGGGTGCACGCCAGGGCGGCAGCCACCAGCACAAAGGCCAAAAACAGCTCGGGGTTCATTCTTTCTCCTGCCACACGATGCGTCAGGACAAACCCTAGATAGTTTCGGCGCAGAAGTGCTCTCCTTTTTCGCTGCGGAGCAGGCCTGCGCGGTAAGGTTCTTGCGTGATTGACCATATTGACAGAAATATCTTGCGCCACCTGAAGGACGACGGCCGGATGACCGCCACGGCACTCGCCGCGAAGGTTGGTTTGACCGTGGCCCCGTGCCACCGGCGGCTGCGCGACCTGGAGCAATCGGGCGTGATCCGCGGCTACCGGGCGGACATAGATCCCTCCGCCGTGGGGCTGGGCTTCGAGGCAATCGTGTTTGTCACCCTGCGCCAGGTGGACCGGGCCACCATGGAGGTCTTCGAAAACCGGGTGGCGGAGAATCCGAACGTGGTGGAGGCGCAGCGGCTCTTCGGCTCACCGGACTACCTGCTGAAGGTCATCGCGGAAGACCTGCCCGCTTACCAGCGCTTCTACGACGCCGAGCTCACGTCGCTGCCCGGCGTGGAACGGCTGACGTCCACCCTGGTGATGAAGAACCTGAAGTCCAACGCCGGCCCGCCGGTGTAGGGCGTTTCCTAGCTGACCGGCCTGACGTGGACGATGATCACCTGGGTGTCCTTGCCGCCGTCGTACCGCAGGTCGTAGTTGACATCGAGCCCTGTTGACCTGCCGGAGGTGATGGAGAAGTCGCTTTTGGAGCCCGGGTCCGCCTGGGTGCTGCTGATCCAGTCCTCGGCCGAGTCCGCAGAAATGCCGTACCGGTCAACGCCGTCCCGAATGAGCTCGAAGTACTCTTCGGGCGTATCCGCCGTGAGGAAGTATGTGACTTCGCTGAAATCGCTGCGCATGTCCGTGGTGTTGAAGCGGATGCGGTCCGTCTCGCCGCTGATCTCTCCGGTTGGTGCGGTGATGGTCAAGCTGATTTTGCCCGAGTCCCGGGTGTTGATTTCGGGCCCGTAGCTGTCCTGCGTCACGCGGACGGCTTCCTTGCTGAGCCGTCCCGACGTCATGTCCAGCTTCGCCGTCTTGGAATCGCGGATCGCCGCCACACCGGCCGCGTCCAGCGTGGAGTATTCGGAGGTGTTCACGGTGCTCCCTTGAGTGGTTGGTTCGGTGGCCGGGCTGCTGTTCTGGCATCCAGCCAAAGCGCAGCCTGCGGCCAGGGTAATGAGGACGACGGCGGCCTGCCGCCTGAGGCGGGCGGCAGCACTGTCCGGGAATGGGGTCACTGGTGCACCTCTGCGTCGAAGCCGTCCAGGAAGCGGTCCATGATGCCGGGGATGTTGTTGGTGGGCCGGTACTGTTCCACCCTGCCATCAAAATCCGAGGCGATAATTTGCTGTGCGCGGCCAGGATCGGCGGCCAGCAGGTCCTGGTAAGCCGGCAGGGTGTCCTGCTGGATAAGTGCCCAGCGCTGGTCCGCATCGGAGATATTGCCGGCGGGGAAGCCCGTGGTGAAATCGGTACGGAACTGCGCGGGGTTGTCCCAGTTGGTGAAGGGCACGTTTTCCGGCCCCGGACTTTCCACGCTGAAGGTGAAGGGGAATACCTCCGCATAGCTCTTCGCGCCGGGAATCGAGGGCTCGCCGGCCAGTGTCACCATGTAGGTCACGGCCTCGCCGCCGGGGTGGTTGCGCATGGCGTCGTAGTCGTCGGCGATGATCTCGTTCTGCTCCCGGTAAAGCAGGGCTGTGTTGCCCTCCCGGACAAGCTCCGGGTCGCCCGAATCGATCTTTGCCCACTCTTCGGCGGTACCGGGATCTATGGCGCCGGAGTCACGCAACCTGTTGATCTCGTCCATGCCCCCGTCCATGTACGCCTGGTGCTGGCGGGCCTGGTCCAGGAAAATCTCCTTGTTCATGTCCAGCATGCTGGTTTCGTAGAAGCGGATTTCCTGGTCCGTCATCCCTGCAAGCTGTTCGACCTGGTCCAGGACGGGGAGTGGGATGTCCGACGCAGGGTTGTCAGCGATCTGCTGGGCGAGGTCCCGGAGCATGGCCATATCCCTGAAGCCGCCGGCGAAGGATGGCCCAATCATGTTCGCCATGCCGGCCCACTGCAGGTCCGGGTTGGCAAGGTAGGCCTGGCCGTAGAAGTCGTAGACCTTCTTGATGGTTTCCCAGTTGTATTCGGTGCCCTTTGACGTGTCCCAGTCCTGCAGGTCAATGCCCATGTCCAGCATGGCCTGCTGGTTCCAGTAGGAACTGAGGAAGTCCCTGTATGCCTTGGAGTTCGTGGTGATCAGGCCCGAATCTGCCGCAGCGTCCATGGCAGCTTTGGCGGCGTCCGGGTTTGCCAGGGCCCACTGTTTGAATTCGTCGCTCTGGAGGTATTGGCGGCGCTCCTCCGGCGTCATGGCGTTCAAGGTGTCCGTCAGGTCCTGGGCTGTACCGGTGCCGCCGCCAGTGCCGCCGCCTGTGCCGCCGGAACTGCCGGAGCCGCCGCTGGTGCTGGCCTTTTCCTGCTCGTCGGCGTTGGCGAGCAGCGCTTTCGATGCCGATTCCAGCCCTGCCGTTGCGGACCGGAGCAGCTTCTGGTGGGCCGAGGTCCATTCGCTGCGGAAGCGGTCGCCGTCCTGCCCTCTCCACGCCGTGGAGGTGATGCTGCTGCCGAGTTGCTGGCTTAGGGCGTCCAGCCTGTTGGCGCCGCCGGCAAGGTCCTTGGCCAGCTGCCGGAGCTGCGCCACGTCAGCGCCGTAAAAATTCCCCGCCATATTTCCCCCCGTTTGGACTCCCGTGCCAGCTTAACCGCCGCCCGCTCAAGTGGCGATGGGGAGAGCTCCCCGCCCGTGTCTAGTCCGCCAGCAGGCCGGTAGTCCGGTAGGGGATGACTTCGCGGAGGAACATGCTGGTGGAAGTCCGGACGATGCCGGGGCACAGCCTGATTTCCTCGGAAACCCGGTAAAGGTCATCCGGGCTGGTGGCCACCACGCGGATCAGCAGGTCGGTGTCGCCTGCCGGTGCATGGCATTCGAGGACTTCGGGAATCTTCCGTAGGGCAGCGATGGCCTCGTTGAGGTGGCTCTGGTCCAGCTCCGCGCTGACCGCGGCTGCCACGCCCCTTCCCAGGGCTGCCGGAAGCACCCTGCTGCTGTTGGGCCGCAGGGCTCCCGAGGCGGTCATCCGCTCCAGCCTGCTCTGGACAGTGCCCCGCGCCAGGCCCAGTCGCTGTGCCAGCACCATGATGGGAACGCGGGGGTCTTCGTCCAGGGCATTGAGGATCCGCTTGTCCGTAGCATCCAGTTCCTGCAATCTGATCATTTCCTGTCGGTGGGAACCTCGAAGGTTAGTCAGACTGATCAATCGAAGTTCTGGTGGTTGTCCCAACTGTAGGGTGTCTGCTCAAATTGTGGCAACAAGGGCAAAAGCTACCGCTGATTCCCGCAGGCTACAGGTTCTCCGGTACACCACCCGGCAACTGCACACCGCTTCCCGCAAGGAGGCCGCCGCTGATTGACGCTTGTTCACACCATGGTCATTGAAGCAACCACGGCAAGAGCCCCTGAGTTACCGACGCCGGTTTACCCGATGTCATCGGTAGCTGAGGGGCTCTTGTGTTTGTCCGCGCACGCAGGGAGCCGGCCCCGCCTGCCGCCCGCATAGGGTGGATCCATGACCTCTGCCGGCCGTTTTGCACCCAGCCCCTCGGGTGAACTCCACGTAGGAAATCTTCGGACCGCCATCCTCGCATGGCTGTTTGCGCGCTCATCCGGCCGGAACTTCCTGCTCCGCGTGGAGGACCTGGACCGGGCACGGTCCGGTGCGGAAGCGGAGCAATTGCGGGACCTGGCGGCCATCGGCGCGACGTGGGACGGCGATGTGGTGCGCCAGACTGCCCGGGGGGCCCTTTACACTGCGGCAATTTCCCGGCTCCAGGCCGCGGGCCTCACCTACGAATGCTTTTGCACGCGGCGCGAAATCCAGGAGGCACCTTCTGCGCCGCATGCCCCGCAGGGTGCCTACCCGGGGACCTGCCGGAACCTGGACCCGGCCGAGCTGGAGTTCAAGCGCTCCACCCGGCCCGCTGCCGTGCGGCTCCGGGCCGGTGTTGCGGAGTACCGCGTTCACGATGTGCTCCATGGGGCGTATGCGGGGGTGGTGGATGACTTTGTGCTCCGCCGGAACGATGGAGTCACCGCGTACAACCTGGCGGTGGTGGTGGATGACGCCGAGCAGGGCATCGACCAGGTGGTCCGCGGCGATGACTTGCTCCCGTCCACCCCCAGGCAGGCCTATCTCGCCTCGCTCCTGAATATTCCTGCACCGGAATATGCGCATGTTCCACTCGTGGTGAATTCCGACGGCGTCCGGTTGGCTAAGCGGGATGGTGCGGTCACGCTGCGTGACCTTGCTCTGGCGGGCATTCCCTCCGATGCGGTGCGGGACCGGCTCCTGGCGTCACTGGGGCTTCCGGCCGGGAGGCTGGAGCGTGCGCTGGACGCCTTCGACCCGACTGCCCTTCCCCGGGAGCCCTGGGTGTGGACAGGCATGGGTTCTCCGGGTTCCACCTGATGGGAGCCTTAGCCCGCCACGTCAACTTTGGTTGACGCGGGCGGTAACGTCAACTAATGTTGACGGCATGGAGGTGGAGCGGATGAAAACGCTGGTGGGATCAATGGACGGCATGGGGCCTGCGGAGGCACTGCACGCTGTCGCGGAATTACAGAAGGAAGTCAGCCGCACTGAGTCCGCGCTCGTCCGCGGCGCACGGCAGGCGGGACTGTCCTGGGAGGCCATTGCGCTGTGCCTGGGTGTCAGCAGACAGGCGGTGCACCGGAAGTACGGCAAACAGTAGCCACCTGACCCGCCTAGGCTTGGGACATGTCAGAAGAGCAAATGCCGGACCAGAGTCCTGCGCCCAGATTCACCGTTGAGACTGCCAAGGTACTGGCCGAGGTGGCCCACAACCGGCAGAAGGACAAACTGAAGCGCCCGTACAAGGACCACGTCCTTGCAGTAGGTGACGCGCTCGCCGACTTCGACGACGACATACGGATTGCCGGGTACCTGCACGACATCGCCGAGGACACGCCGATAACACGGCAGGCACTGCTGGACATGGGTGTGTCCGAGCGGGCCGTGGAAATTATCGAACGCGTCACCAACCGGCTGCACGAGAACCCGGACGACTACCAGTCCGGAATCCGCGAGATTGCCGAGGACCACGACGCAGCCCTGGTCAAGATCGCGGACAACGCCCACAACTCACTGCCGGAACGGGTCAGGGCACTGGCGGAGAAGTGGCCGGACAAGCCCCCCGTCACCAAATACCGCGATGCCCGGCCGGTGCTTTACGCGGCAGTCGAGGTGGAAGAGGTTCGAAAAATCCTCGCCCGGGTGAATCCCTGGCTGCTGGAAGAGCTGGACGACCGGCTGGATGAGGAAGACACCACCGACTACGAGAACCTGACCTACGAGGGAACGGACGCCGATGGTGCGGCCGGGCCTGACGCTAGGACTGCTGAGGAGCGGTAGTTTCCGCTTCCAGCTTCTCGAGGGCATGGTGGAGCCGCTCCGATCCGCGGCGCTCATCGATAACAATGGAAGCGCCAAGTGCCAGCACAATCACCAGCAGGCACACCGGGACGGAGATGCCCGCCGCGGCCAGGCCCACTGAAGCGCCCAGCGCCAGCAGCACCCCTACTGCGACGGTGATGACAGTGCGGTCCGGACCAAGCATGACGCTGTACAGCCACGTCAGTGAGGCCTTGAACAGTGCCACCGGAACCGCAATGGCGGCCACCGCCGCTGCTGCGCTGATGTGCGCCTCGTGGTCGATGTAATAGGCGGCCACATGCAGTCCGGCGCCGGTAGCAGCGATCGCGGCGAAGATCGGAATATGGCCGTAGCCGAAGAGGAAGGACCGGTACCGGCGCAGGTGGAGTGCGCGGCCGGCAGGCAGCAGGAAGTAGATCCACCACATGCCGAAGGCCAGCGCCGTCCCGCCGAAGCCCACCAGTGCTGCATCCACGCTCCAGCCGTGGCTGGCCACGATGGCCCGCAGCGTTTCGATGGCACCGATGAGGCACTCGCCCAGAGCGATGATCGCCAGGAGTCCGTACCGCTCGGCGATGTGATGGGCGTGCCACGGGGTCCGCGCCTTGCGCTCTGCCGCATACGGGGTGGCCATCTCCAGCACAATCAAGGGGACGATCATGAAGAGAGTAGTCGGAACGTCGGCCTCGATGAAGAGCACCGCGATCCAGCCGAGCTGGACCACCACGAGGTACTTGGCGTAGCGCAGGCACGTGTCGCGGCCGGCCGGGTCCTGCCGTGCTGCCCGCAGCCACTGGGCCACGAGCGCCAGCCGCATGATCACGTAGCCGCCCACAATGACCGCGTTGTCTACGTGCTTGCCCTCCACCAATGAGCGGAACATCGGCTCAATCCCCATGGCGAGGATCAGGACACCCACGATCTGGATCATGGTGACCACCCTGAAGATCCAGTCGTCGGTGTCGTAGGCGCTGGCGAACCAGGTGAAGTTGATCCATGCCCAGATCACGGCGAACATCGCAAAGGAGAAACCCAGCAGGCCCGGGATGAAGTGCGCTTCCGCAATTTCGTGGGCAAACTGGCTGCCGGCCACACCAAACGCGATCACAAAGGTCAGGTCGAAAAAGAGCTCAAGCGGTGTGGCAGCCCGGTGTTTCTCGTGCGGGTCGCGGCCGCCCATGCGCGCCATGGCATGGCGGAGGGGGTTTGAGGACATAAGTAAAAGCTACACGCGGCCCAGCGCGTCGATGTCCTCCAGGAAGTCCTGGTGGACTTCGGCGCTGACGGTGGTCCGGGTTTCGGCGATGGCATCAAGGTAATCCTGGGTGGAGGGCCCCTTCCGCACCGCCTCCCGGACGGACACCGTCCCGCCGGAAGCCAGCCCGCCGTCGTCGTACACTGCTTTTTCCAGCGCGCGCTGGGAAGCGCTCCTCGCCGCGTACTCAATGTCCGCGGGGGAGAATCCCTCGGTGCGTTCCACGAGCAGCTCCACATCCACCGCGTCCACCACAGGCGCGGGGATGAAGCGCTGCCACATGGCTTCGCGGGCCTGCCGGTCAGGCAAGCCGATGGGGATGACGTAGTCGAAGCGGCCGTGGCGCAGGAAGGCGGTGTCCAGGGCGCGGATGAAGTTGGTAGCGCAGACCAGCAGGCGGCCGGGCTGTTCGCGGAAGGCCGGGATGATCTTGAGGAGTTCGTTCGTGACGCCCTGCAGCGGTGAGGGCGGTTCGCCGGAGCGCTGGGACGCGATCTCCTCCACCTCGTCGATGAACACCACAGCGTGCTCCAGTTCGGCGATTTCCAGGAACGTTTCGCGCAGCGCTCCCGCCAAGCCCTGCGGATCTGCCGCGAGCCGGGAGGGGAAGACTTCGACGAAGGGCCATTCCAGGCGGGAGGCGATGGCTTTGGCAAAGGTGGTCTTCCCGGTGCCGGGCGGGCCGAAGAGGACCACGGCGCGTGGCGGAACCACGCCGAATTCGTCGGCGAGGTCGGCCTCGGCAAGGGGCAGGACGAGGCGGCGCTCGAGCAGTTCCTTTTCCTTGCGCATGCCGGCCACGTTTTCCCAGAGGTCGCGGGCCAGGACCCGGCCGCCGAGCTGGCCGAGCGCGCCGAGCTCCTGGCGCTGGACGGGGATGGTGCGTTCGAAATAGCGCAGGTTCTTCTTGAGTGCGAAGCCGCGGCCGAGGAATGCCTCCACCCGGGTCTCGGATTCGGGCATCAGTGCCGAGAGTTTGTTCAGCCCATGCGGGGCCATCCGGTTTTCGACGGCGGCCAGCAGTGAGGTGCCGATGCCGCGGCCACGGTATTCAGGCAGGGTGGCGAGGAAGACGATCCAGCCCTGGTCGTGTGCGGCGCGTCCGACGGCGGCACCCACCACCTGGTCGCCCTGCACGGCCACCACGGCGTGGTCCTTTTCGCAGGATGCCAGGACCTCGGAGAGGGCGTAGACGGGCTCCACGTTGTGGGACTTAAGCGTTTCCCAGAGATGCAGGATCCCGTCCAGGTCTGATGAGTGGAAGTCCCTGATCCGCCAGTTGGTCATGCCGTCTCCCGGTCTGTTCGTCGTTGAACGCACGTGCCGCGCGCCGCGGTGATTGAGCTGCACAGGAAGCATATGCGATCCATCCCCGCAGGGACGTTGCCGGCTGGTTGCATGACGCTTTTGGGGTACCCCGTTGGGTAGCTCATTCCGTTGAGGGTCCCCTGCCCGAGGAGTAGCGTGACTGACATCACTCAAAACCCGTTCAGGAGCCATCATGCCAATTCTGGGACGCCGGTTAGCCGCAATAACGGCTGCGCTGGCAATGAGCGTAACCACCGGAGCGTTAGTAAGTCCTGCTTCTGCCCACTCCGGGTCCAGCGATGACAACACCAAGAAAATGCCTACTGCCACAGGCTACGGGGGCGCCGTCAGCACTGTTGACGTGGACGCCTCTGCCGCGGCCATCGAAGTCCTCCGCAAAGGCGGCAACGCCGTCGACGCCGCCGTCGCTGCGGCTGCAACTCTCGGAGTGACGGAGCCCTACTCTGCCGGTATCGGCGGGGGCGGCTACTTTGTCTACTACGACGCGAAGAGCAAGAAAGTCCACACCATCGACGGTCGGGAGACTGCACCGGCGGCTATGCCAACGGATGCGTTCATCAAACCCGGAACCGCTGAAGCATTCGCTTTCAAGAAGCAGGCCACCAGCGGCATTTCGGTGGGGGTCCCCGGTACTGCCGCTACCTGGGAGCGGGCATTGAAGCGCTGGGGGAGCCTAAGCCTTGCCGACGTTCTGGATCCTGCCATTGACGTGGCAACGGATGGGTTTGTTGTGGACGAGACGTTCCGCCAGCAGACCCTCGAAAACAAGGATCGTTTTCTTCCGTTCGAAGCAACCAGAGAACTGTTCCTGCCGGGCGCGGACAACGATGCGCCAGCCGTGGGATCGACCTTCAAGAACAAGGATCTGGCTCAGACGTATAGGCTCCTGGCCAAGGAAGGGATGGATGCCTTCTACGAAGACGAGTTGGCCGACGAGATCGCCAAAACGGTGCGGAATGCTCCATCTTCTCTGGATCCTATGGTTCCGGTTCCTGGCCCTGCAGGTGTTATGACAACTGAGGATCTGGACGACTACAAGGTCTTGGACCAGAAGCCGACGCATGTGGACTACCGCGGCTACGACGTTTACGGAATGGCTCCCTCCAGCAGCGGCGGCACGACAGTCGGCGAGGCGCTCAACATCCTGGAGACGTTCGGCCTGCCTGCGCTGAAAGATGACAAGGCCAAGGTACTCCACCACTACCTTGAGGCGTCGGCACTCGCCTTCGCCGACCGGGCAAAGTACCTGGGTGATCCTGCCTTTGTCGACGTTCCAGTGAAACAACTGCTGGACCCGGTGTTCGGCAAGGAACGCGCCTGCGAGATCGATCCGCTGCATGCGGCGGAGAAGCCCGTACCGGCAGGTGACGTGGCCGACTACAACGGCGCCTGCGATGTTGAGCCCGCTGCGCTGTCGGACGAAAAGGACAGCGAAAACATCAACACCACCAACCTCACTGTGTCCGACAAGTGGGGCAACGTGGTGGAGTACACGCTCACCATCGAGCAGACCGGCGGGTCCGGGATTGTGGTCCCGGGCCGTGGATTCATCCTGAATAACGAGCTCACGGACTTCTCGCCGGTGTACAGCGAAACCGACCCCAACCGGATCCAACCGGGGAAGCGTCCGCGGTCTTCGATGTCACCCACCATCGTGCTCAAGGATGACGAGCCATTCCTGGCGCTGGGGTCTCCGGGCGGTTCGACGATCATCACCACTGTGCTGCAGACACTCATCAACCGGATCGACCTCGGCATGAGTATTGAGAAGGCTCTGGCAGCCCCGCGTGCTTCACAGCGCAACACCGCCAACGTAACGGCGGAGCAGGCGTTTATAGATGCCGAGTATGGCCAAGAACTTGCATCTAAGTACGGCCACAAGTTTGCCGCGGCAGGTGACCCGGGTACATCGGCGGCCGAAATAGGCGCGGCCACAGCCATCGAGTTCCTCAATGACAACAAGGTCAGGGCGGTAGCCGAACCCGTCCGGCGTGGCGGCGGCTCGGCGATGGTGGTGAAACCATCACACTAAACGGGAGCTGAACAACAACTAACGACGGCGGCACCCCAGGCTCTTGGATTCGAGAACCTGGGGTGCCGCCGTCGTGCGCTGGAGGTACTACTTCTTGAACGTCTCGGCGGGTGGGTTGGCGATGACGGGGGAGAGGCCGGTGTGGCCTTCGCGGGTTTCGGCGATTTCGTGGATGCGTTTGCGGCAGGCGTACCAGCCGA